>JBQCGE010000237.1:0-2872 GCA_051955955.1 Verrucomicrobiota bacterium | reverse complement strand
GCGACGCCGAGGTCAACGTGGCAAAGCCGCACAGATATTGCGCCGCCAGGATGCCGCCCAGGAGCAAGGCTTGCAGCCACGAAGGAAGGACGGCGCGGACGATGTGAAAGAAACTTTGTTCGCCGGTGTGGGCCTTGAATTTGCGGAAGCGATAGAGCTTCCCGTCATCATCTCCGGTCACCACTGTTTTGCCATCGCCCGACCATGAAGCGACGTTGAACCCATGTTTCTTTGGGCCGATGGTCACGATGTTTTCGCGGCTTTTCAGGTCCCAAAGCTTCAGTTGTTTGTCGGTGCTGGCGCTGATCAGTTCGCTTGCGTTGGTATTGAAGGCGAGGCCATAAACGGCTCCAAGGTGGCCTTCCAATTGGGCGATTTCGCGGTGCGAAACCAGTTCCCAAATTTTAATCAATTTGTCGCCGCTTGCGGTGGCAAGGAGTCCTGAATCGGGGCTGATTGCCAGGTCGTAAATGGCATCCGAATGCGCCTGCCACTCAGCCAGGGTATGGCCGTTATCCGGATCGAGCAGGTGAATCCTTCCATTGAAACCCGGTGCGCCATCCGCGGCGACCAGTGCGCCGCCGTAGCGAGTAAATCGAATTGCGGTTACGCGATCTTCGAAGCTGTTGGTCACGCTCCATTTCAGTTTCAAATCCGGAGACCAGAGGCTCAGTTCACGAAAGCTGCCGCTGGCGATCCATTTGCCATCGGGGCTCCAGGCCAGCGAACGAATCGCGTCACGGTGCGTTGATGTTTCATGAATTACGGGCTGGTTGGTCTGGCTGAGGTCGTGAATGACAATCTGGTTGCCACGCCCAACTGCCAGATGGTTACCATTTGGCGCGAGGGCGAGCGCGAGCACGGGATTATATTGTGCAGGCAAATCGCCGAGCTTTACAACGCGCGGAGCGGAAAGTTTGGCCAGGGTTTCTTCGTCCCAGGGGGCATCGGCCAAAAGCCATGATTTCAACGTTGCAATTTGAGAATCGCTCAACTGCTTTTTGGGAGGCATGTGCGGGTCGGAATCCGCAGCCAGCACCTTCAGCAATTTGCTTTCGGATTTGTCCTCTGAAATGACTTGCCCATCCTCGCTGCCTTTCAGGAGAGCTTCGCGGGTGGTGAGCTGCAGGCCGGCTTTGTGTTTCTCAGGATTATGACAGGCAAAGCAATTGTCATGCAGCAGCTTCATCGCGTCATGCTTAAGGCGCGCGTCGCTGGCGGATGGCTTTGAATCGGCCGCAGCAATCAGTTGAGCCGAAGCGAGCAACACCATGCATGCGCGGAGGAGCGGGCGCAAAGGGTTGAAGCAGCGGGTAAACATTGCCCGAGTTTACCCAGAAACTTCCGGGCACGACAAGGCTGGTGAATAAGGTGGATGGAACGCCTTACTCCTTGCCCTGTTTAAGCATGCTGGAGTTCGCGGGTGAGCCACCGAAATAGGACATCGTGGGGCCATGCTGGTCGGAAATTCCGCTGCGTTGAAACACCTTGATGACGGTCAGGAAAAGAATATTTAGATCGAGCCAGAGGCTTTGATGATCGACGTACCAGACATCGAACTCGAACTTTTGCTCCCAGGAAATTGCGTTCCGGCCATTCACCTGCGCCCAGCCGGTGATGCCCGGTCGCACTTCGTGGCGGCGGGCCTGTTCCGGTGTATAGAGCGGGAGATATTGAATCAGGAGAGGACGGGGACCGACGAGACTCATTTTGCCGGTGAGAACCAGGAGGAGTTCCGGCAATTCATCAAGCGAAGTCGAGCGGAGCCATTGGCCGAAAGGGGGAAGCCGATCGGCATCGGGAAGCAACGCGCCATTCGCATCGCGAGCGTCGGTCATGGTGCGGAATTTGATCAGCTCAAAAGTTTCGGCATTCAGCCCCGGGCGTTTTTGGCGAAAGAGGACAGGAGCGCCGCGCATTATCCGGACGATGACCGCGAGCAAAAGCAGGATCGGTCCCCAAAATGGGGCGGTGATCAAAACCGCAAAAATGTCGAATAGGCGTTTCAAAGCAGGTCGCGCATTGGTGATGAAACCAACGGGAGTTTATGTAATGGATGGGAGGCGATTGGTCGAGATTTCCCAATGACCGGTCAGTTATCCGTACGCGCCGGATTTGGAGGTTTTGAACTATCGTGAATTGCTGAACTCGGAAACCCGTTCGGGCGGCAGGACGAGATAAGAGTTTTTTTCGACCGGGAGGAGAACCAGGTTTTCGTGGCGCATCGCCTTTTTGGCTGAATCGAACCATTCCGGTTTTCCCGTTTGGAGGACATTGGTGAAAGCGGCCATATATTGGGGGCCGTTGAGGTTGGTGGAAAAACCAAAATTTACTGTGCCGGCCGCAACCTGCTTATCGATGAAAAACCGGGTGCCGGATGCTTCATGACACTGGGTGAGAATTGGCTCAATATTCATACGATTGGTTGTCGGGCTGAAGGTATAAGTCATGTGAACCGCATCCAGTCGAGAGAGTATAAAAAAGAGCGGACGCATCCATACGGGAGAGACCTGGTTGATTATCGGATGATTCCGTTTCGTCGCGACGAGCGTGGGGTCTTTGGCATATTTGGATTCGCGCGGCCAATATAAATACAGAAGGATCGCGCAGAGCGCTATGAGGGTGAGGAATATATAAATAATTCGCTTTCTCATAGCGCCGCACGACCCGTTCAGCAGGCGAAAATTTGTAAGTCCCGAGTTAAACTCGGGGCGGAGCGAAGCCGTCGCGGTATTGGCGTGAGAGAATTTCCTGGTTCGCCTTGTCAAAGTTGGTGAAGCGATATTTGGCGCCGTCCCAGCGCAGTTCCTGGCCGGGATAGCGGGTGGCCTTGACGGCGAGCAGGGCAGGCTCGGTAATGCGGACGCCGAGA
>JBQCGE010000236.1:0-3257 GCA_051955955.1 Verrucomicrobiota bacterium | reverse complement strand
TTCGCGGATTGCCTAAAGAGGTGCTGAAGGCGGATATGGAGAAATATGGCCAACTGGAACGCGCAGGGAAACATTTGCTTCGCTTTCGGCTCGGTGAATACCGTGTCTACTTCGAGCGAAACGAACTCGGAGTATTGGTTTACCGCATTTTAAACAAGAACACCCTCAAAGATTTCCTTTATCGCTCCAACCTGCCCATCCGTGAGGATGAGGCTTTGCAACAGAATCCAAAATTCTGGGAGTTGATTGAGGCAGCAAAAACAAGCAGCACGAAACACCTCGAAAGCCTGGCAGCCTGAGGTGCCCGCTCTGCTTCGGAAAGGCTTCGTTCCAAATCAAAGTTCCATCGAACCTCGCGCTTCTTCCAAGTGATCGATAGCTATTTGGCGGGGGCAATTTCTTCGCCCAACTCGACGTTCCAGTAGGCAAGATCCAGGAAATGTTTCCAGCTTTCGTGGTACGTCATCCCGAAATTGATCTGAATGAATGGCCGCCATTTAGGGCGTTTTGGTTTGCGGATCAGGTGCATGCCCGCTTCGTAAGGCGTATGGTTGGCCTTGCGGGTATTACACTGGATACAGGAGCAAACAATATTCTCCCATGTGGTCGGACCGCCACGATCACGTGGAATCACATGGTCGAGGTTCAAATCCTTTCGCTCAAAAACTTTGCCGCAGTATTGGCAGGTGTTCTGATCGCGCTCGAAGATATTGTGCCGGGTAAACTTCACTTCCTTCTTCGGCATGCGATCGAAGAGCATCAGCACGATCACGCGCGGCACGCGGATCTTGAACGAGATGCTGCTAATGCTTTCGGGATGGGGCTGCTCGCGTGAGAAATCGTGCCACTCTTTGAAATTGTACGTTTGGAACGAGCCATCCGGAGCGTTGAGGACGACCTGGGCGTGACCTTCAAAAAGGAGAGTCAAAGCCCTTCGGGCCGAGCAGATGTTTACCGCTTGCCACAAACGGTTCAGCACCAAAACTTGCTGGTTCAAAAAGGAACTCATAAGCGCTGAATTTGCGCGAGAACGTACCTATGAGGCCGTTCCCTGTCAATGAACATTAAGCTGCGGCAGGCAAAGGACTTACTGGCAAAAGGCGCTTGTCTGACTCACTCTGAAAACAAAAAAGCCGGAGGCAGTTACCCGCTCCGGCTGGTGCTATTGGGAGCTAAATTATTTGCCCTCGGTTTTGCGCTTGGCTTCCCAATCGCGGGAACGGGTTTCGCCATTGCGTTCAAATTCGATTTTTCCCTTAATGGTATCGCCGCTGATTTTGCCGTTGTATTTGGAGGTGAATTTGTTCCCGTTGAATTCGCGGGTGATCTTGAATGAAACCTGGTCGCCTGAAACTTTGCCATCCTCGATTTCAGTGTCATTGCCATTGCGGCCCGAGATTTTGCCGGTGAGCTTTTCACCATCCTGCTTCAATTTGAGGGTGGTTTCGCGAGTTTGACCATTTTGGCCAGTGAAGCTCCATGTCCATGTGCCCGTGGCATTTGCCTTGTCTTCGGCGTGCACGGATGCGGTCAGGAAAGCCATCAGGCAAATGGCAGCCAGAGAAGTAATTATGCGAGTCATATGTTGCGTTTGATTTTTGTTATTGTGGAGCATGCATCGCAGCCGTTTCCTATTTTAAGATCGGCCAGGATCATGGCTCCAGCGCATAAAGACGTTTAGATAATGGGCGTGGTTACCGATAAATCCACCGGGTAGCTGTTGCTTTCAGAAAGTGCCGGGGGCATGTTGAGCAGGATTACCTTCGGGAAAGAATTTACGCAAAAGGGAGGAGAACCGATGAAACGAACATTGCTGAATCTGACTTACATAGGGATCGGCGCGCTGATCGCCATAGCGGGCTTTCAAGTAATTCCCTCATACGCAAAGGAAGAGCGAGTCGCACCCAAGATTATTGTGGACGACCGCCCAGTGGAGCGGAACGGGAAGTTCACCACGAGCTTTGCACCGGTAATCAAAAAAGCTGCACCGAGCGTAGTGAATATCTATTCGACCAAGGTGCTAAAACCACGAGATTTCCGAGGTAATCCATTCCTCGACCCTTTGTTTCGCCAATTTTTCGGGGATCCGGGAGAGCGTCCGCGCCGCAGTCAAAAAGAACAGAGCCTGGGCTCAGGCGTAATCGTTTCATCCGACGGCTATATCCTGACCAGCAACCATGTGGTGGAGGGAGCTGATGAAATTAAAATCGTGCAGACGTCCGGCCGCGAGTACACCGCTAAAATGATTGGCTCCGACCCTGCGACTGATACGGCAGTACTCAAAGTCGATGCCAAGGATTTACCCGCCATCACGATGGCCAACAGCGACAACTTGGAGGTTGGTGACATTGTGCTGGCGATTGGAAATCCATTCGGGATTGGGCAAACCGTCACGATGGGAATCGTCAGCGCGGTTGGCCGAGGGGAATTGGGAATTGTCGACTACGAAGATTTCATCCAGACAGACGCTTCCATCAATCCGGGAAATTCCGGAGGCGCTTTGGTGGATGCGGAAGGTCGCCTGGTGGGGATCAATACCGCGATATTGAGCCGAACGGGGGGGAATATGGGTGTCGGCTTCGCAATCCCAGTCAGCCTTTCGCGCGGAATCATGGAGCGATTAGTCACGGATGGGAAAGTGACGCGTGGCTTCCTCGGGGTTGGCCTTCAACAACTGACCCCTGAACTGGCAGATCGTTTTGGTTTCAAGGATCTCACAACCGGAGCGCTGGTTACAGCCGTGGAAGAAGGGACACCTGCGGACCAGGCTGGATTTAAACCGGGTGATGTGATTACGGAGTACAACGGAAAAAAAGTGATCGATTCCCGCCAATTGCGATTAATGGTTTCGCAAACACGCCCTAAAACAAAGGTAAATTTCAAGGTCGTGCGTGATGGCAAACCGAAGACATTCAGTGTCACCCTCGCGGAACTGCCATCGGATGGCGGCCTGGGCGGACAGTTCCGCCAGGGCGGGCCGGATCAAAGTGAAAACCCTACGCTCGATGGCGTTGAAGTATCGGATATTGATCCCAGGTCACGCCGGGAGAACGGAATTCCAGGGCACATCCGCGGGGCACTGGTGACCAATGTTGATCCGGAGTCACCGGCATTTGAAGCAGGTCTTCGCCCCGGAGATGTCATCCTCGAAATGGAACGCAAACCAATCACCCGCGCGGAAGAGGCGGTGGACATCAGCAACAACTTCGACGGGGATAACATCCTGCTCCGGGTCTGGCGAAAAGGACACGCCAGCT
>JBQCGE010000235.1:0-3134 GCA_051955955.1 Verrucomicrobiota bacterium | reverse complement strand
GAACGCCAAAACCAAGGTCTTCAAACAAAATCTGGCGATATTCCTCATCATTGATCAAAGCCTCCCTTTGAGCGCGTTTAACCAGGGCTTTTTGTTCGTTACTTAGCATGTGGTCCCTCCTTCGAGTCGTTGACTTGCGCCGAGGGGTATGGCGACCCCATACAGGCAAAAGTTATATTTTTGGGCTTTATTCAAGGCTTTCGAACTATTCATTGAGGTTACCCGCATCGTGCCGAGCCCGAGCGACGATCCATGGCGCGATTTTGAATTTCCACACGAGGTCATGGTTATTGAGCTGCAGAAGCCAAAGCCTTGAACTGTTTGATTTTGTGCCGGGGCGTTTTCGAGTCACCCTCTGCAATTGTGGCGGCAGTATTGACCATGGCCTTTTGCCAATAGGGATCGGCCAGAAGCTCGGGATCGAGGTCACTGGCTGCGATTAACGCGCGCTGCGCGATGCGCAACCGCGAAAGAGTGAGCGGATTGAGCGTTTTCATAACAGGTCCAGTTGTGACTTTTTAGGGTTAGGGTTGGGTGCTTTGAAGCGGCGCAAATCTTTGTAAACCGTGGCCAGAATTTCCGTGGCGCTCGGTTCTCGAACGGCTTCGACTTTCCGCGTGCCAGCAACAATTTTTGCGACATTGCGCGGGATGGACTTGGCTTTGGCGCTCAGCTCTTCCGCTCGCTGGCCAATGTGGCGCTTGACCGCGCCGTCCAGATAAGTGGGCAAATATCGAATGTCAGCGCCACTCCGCTTGATCTCCTGGAGCAGCTTCATGATTTCGCCCAGGATATGTTTGCTATCGAACTCCCAGCCGCGCTGATGGCATTCGTAGCCGTAACGCGAAATGGCCTTCGTCAAAGCGCGTTTGTCGCGCAAAAAATCGGAGAACTCACAATTTCGGCCGCCCGTGTAAAACTGGTTGCGGATCGACTCTAAAACGAGCGTTATGAGTTCTGGAATGGTCATGAACCAAATGTGTTGTGAGCGTCGGGAGAAGCGTTTTCAGGAATAGCTTTTAGTTTGGGCTGGTTCAGGAAAACTTGGGAATCCTTCACGAGCTGGACTTTGATTTCATCGGGGCGCTTATCAGTCCGGAAAATCTCACCTCCTTCACTCGTCCAATCGCGGTCCAATTGAGTCGCTTTGCTCAATACGGCAATGATCGTGTTGAGATTGGCGTTTGCCGGGATCAGGAAATGTTTATGGCCGATGGT
Organism: Verrucomicrobiota bacterium; assembly: GCA_051955955.1. GTDB lineage: Bacteria > Verrucomicrobiota > Verrucomicrobiia > Limisphaerales > SXQI01 > DASVNK01. Next base: position 1,916 of record JBQCGE010000235.1, on the reverse strand, counting down.
AAGGATTGTTTTCATTCCATCCCGTAGCTGAATTCCAAAGAGCGCCGGTGATCCGGTTCGCTTTCCTGGAATGGGTTTTTGCCGGTGGGAGTTTGGCGGCCGTCAATTTCCTCATGGCAACTGAGCGCGATGGCAATCACGAGCAAGCCAATCATGCAAAGTGCGAGGAAAAGCAGGAACGCGATGATTTCCGGGATCCAATTCATACAGCGGCCTTTCGTTTATCTTTGGGCGTGAGAAACTCGATGGCAGCGGCGCGGGCAGCGAGGTAATCACTGGCGTCGCCGCCGCTCCAGGCGCGATTGACGGCGCGTTGCAAGCGCAATGGCACCTGTGCCCAGTGAACCGGGCACATCAGGAATCGCGAGGAAATGACCTTGGAGCAGCCCGGTGCTTTACAGGTGTGCTGGGTCATTCCGCCTCCTTTGCTTTCAATGCTTCGCGACAAGCTTCCTGGAATTCTTCACTACCCTGGCCTTCATCGAGCGCTTTGCGCAGGTCTTCAGGCGACATCATTGCAGCGAACAGTGCGTTGGCTGCTGAGCCAGTGGCGCGAATGGAGCCATTTTTGCGGATATGAACACTTCCGCTCTTGAGGCGAATTCTCATGCGGCCTCCTTTAATTCAACTGGAGGTTGGTATTTTTGGACTGCCCATTTGCCGTTCTCCTGGATGACGTGAATATGGTTGCCACGGAGATCCCAAGCGCATCCTTCAAATCCGTCTTTCCCAAACGAAAAGGAAGGTTCTCGCCCGCCAAAATAGCGACGGAACATATCGATGGTCATTTGCCGGATGCGCATACGCCCGCGCCAAACGCCAGAGCCACTTTTAATGTCCACTCTGAAAAAGTGAGAAGAGGCGTACACTCGATATTCCCTGTATCTCATGCTGCCTCCCTGACGCTTGCATCTGCGACTTCGGACTTTGGCTCGATGTAGAAGTTTTCGTCCTGGTCGATTTTGATGCCGGCTGCTTTGAGTTGCTCGGGCGTGAGTTCGCTGCGGTCCAGGAGGATTTGCTTTTTATTTACTTCGGGATCCGCATAGGTGACATATTTTTGCCCCCAATCGAGGGAAGCGAGACGGGTGGCGATCACCGGCCATGTGTCTTTATTAGCCAGCTTTCCAACGCTTGGTGGATTGTCTCGAAAGCCCACAACAGCAAGCAACAAGTCGATGGATTTTTTCTCTGGGAAGAGTGTTTTTCGGTGCTGTTGGCAAAACACGTAAATGCCCGCTTCCTTAATCTCGATTTGCTTTGCGACGGACAGAAGGCCCTCTTGATGCCTCTTTTGCACTTCAGCGATTTCAGCTTCCATGGCGGCCTGGCGCTTCACGTGCTCAAGCTTCAGCCGCACGACATCGGCAACCGTGGATTCAAGCCCTTCGCGCGAGGTGATTATGCATGGAACGATTTTTTCTCTTTTGCTCATTGTTGGTCCTTTTGGTTTATGGTTCGAGTGCGGCAGGCGGCCTGACGCCCGCCGAGGCCCGAACCATTCGAGCCTAAAGCTTCAATTCTTCTGAGTTTGGCGTTTCAAAATCATGGGCGGGGTGAACAGGTCGGAGGCGATGCACTGATGCGTGATCGGATCCCGGTAAATGCCCATTCTCCCGGCGCGTAATCCGTCCAGGACTTTCTTGTTATTCGGGTCGCAGAAGAGTGCGACCAGGTCAGTGAGGAATTGAATATCGCCGCCCGTCACATTCGTGAGGCTGAGCGTGAAATCTCCTGGCATTGGTTTTTCCACCAGGGCGGCGTGATTGATCTGTTCTGGCTTGAGCTCGGGCTCAGGTGTGGATGTCGCAAGTTTCATGGCAATTATTCGGTTGGGGTTTCGCCCATCATTTGGCTGCGAATTTTGATGGCGGCGAAAATGTAGGTTTCGGTGAGCGGCTTCTTTTCCTTGGTAG
>JBQCGE010000234.1:0-4823 GCA_051955955.1 Verrucomicrobiota bacterium | reverse complement strand
CGATTGAAGCAACTGCGCGTGGAACAAGCCGAGCCGTTTGCTGAAATCGAAATTAGCGGCGCGCTCCCTCCACCCCCTCCGTTGCCAACCGAGGAAACCCAGACGCAATCGAACTCTGACGCACAAGGAGAACCTTCACCTGCCTGATTTCATGGACTTAAAATTTGTAGTTGAGTCAATCCTGTTCACCTCGCAAAAGCCGCTCAGCCTCCGCGAGATTCGCGATGTTTTGGTGAATGCGGCTGATAAAGCCGAGGAGGAGCCCGTAAAAGCTTACAAAAAGATCAAGGATGAGGAATTGCAACAGGCACTGGCCTCCCTTGAGCAGGAACACGCCAATAGTGCGCGGAGTTATTACCTCGCTTGCGTGGCTGGCGCATGGCAATTCGTTACCCGCCCCGAGTTCATGCCCTGGCTCAAAACACTCTTCGGTGTCAAAACGCGTCCCCCCCGGCTTTCCCAACCTGCGCTTGAAACGCTCGCGATTATTGCCTACCGCCAACCGATCACACGTGCTGAAATCGAACAGATTCGCGGCGTTGCAGTGGACGGGGTTGTTGCCACCCTGCTCGAACGCGGTTTGCTGGAGAACGCAGGTCGCGCAGAGGTTATTGGGCGTCCGATGATGTACGCGACCACACCGCTTTTTCTGGAGTATTTTGGGTTGCGAAGCCTTGATGAACTTCCTGCCGCTGAAGAACTGCGGCGCATTCCGGTTGAAAAGCCGGAAGCGCTCGCCACCACGGAAGGCACTCCCGGCGAAAATTCAGAACAGAGCCAGGCCGAAGCTGCTGGTTCACCTGCTGAAACTCCTACCACCCCTGTGGTTGAAATCGGAACTGACACTCAATCTTCCAGTCAATCCCCCACTACGGAGGACGCCTCTCGCACCGGGAACAACCTTCCCGCCCAGGATTAATCATGAGCTTGCAAAAACATCGCGCAGCAATCGATAAGCTCGATAAGGATATCGTTGCCCTGCTGAACGAACGAACTCGCCACGTGCTGGAAATCGGCGCCATTAAACTTTCTGCCAATGAGGAAATTTACGCTCCTCACCGTGAACTCGCTGTTCTCGACCGGGTTTGCAAGTCGAACAAAGGCCCGATCACCAATGATTCGCTCCGCGCCATTTATCGCGAGATCATGTCCAGCGCACTTTCGCTGGAGAAGACAATGACGATTGCTTATTTCGGACCGGAAGCGACTTTCACCCATCAAGCGGCAATCAAAAAGTTCGGCTCCAGCTTAAACTATTCCCCTCATAAAACCATCGCTGATGTATTCACGGAAGTCAGCAAACGTCGCGCGGATTACGGTGTTGTTCCCGTGGAGAATTCCACTGAAGGCATGGTTACCCACACGCTGGATATGCTTGTGGAAAGTGAGCTAAAAATTGTTTCGCAAATCGTTCTCCGCATCCAGCAATGCCTGATCAGCAACAGCAAAATGGGCGATCTTAAGAAAATTTATTCCCATCCACAGCCCATCGCACAATGCCGGCACTACCTTCAAACACACCTTCCCAATGTGGAATTAGTGGAAACTTCCTCCACCACTCGCGCCGCCGAACTCGCGGCACGTGAAAAGGGTTGTGCAGCGATAGCCAGTGCGCTGGCGGCCGAACGCTATGGCCTTGAAATCCTGGAAAAAGATATTCAGGACAGCTCCAGCAACGCGACCCGCTTTTATGTCCTTGGCCGCCAATGCAGTCCTCCCACAGGCCAGGATCGGACCAGCTTGATGCTCAGCATCGCCGACAAAGTGGGCGCACTCCACCGCGCTTTGACTCCGTTCGATAAATACAAGCTGAACATGACCCGCATAGAATCCCGCCCCAATAAAAAGAAAGCGTGGGAATACTTCTTCTTTGTCGATTGTGATGGTCATTTCCAGGATCCGAAAGTCGCCCGTGCGCTGGTCGAAATCGAAAAGGAATGCACTTTCGTAAAGGTTCTCGGCTCCTACCCAAACGCTGAGTAACTTACGTTTCTTCAAGCCTTTACCTTCACGGCCAATCAATTTCCGTATCATGGCAGAACGTCGCTGCCATGATACGGATCGAAATGAAATTTCACGTGCGGGCGCAGGTTGAATACTGCTCTCCCCTTGTGTATCTTGTCCGCCTTGTACAATGAGTAACAACGAGAATAATCTGGGCATGGCTGGCGAATCCGGCGTGAATGAGTCCCCTCTTCCAGAGGGTTCCGCAGGCGCACCGGGCGTGGGCGATATCGAAGGAGCATCTCCCGAGGATGCCCCCGTCTCACCCGAGGAACTCTCCGAACTCAAAGCCAAAGCTGCCAAAGCGGATGAAAATTGGGATAAATATGTCCGTCTCACCGCTGATTTCGATAACTTTAAAAAACGGGCCGCCCGCGACCGCTCAGAGGCAATTAAGTATGCCAATGAAGCGCTTCTCGAGAAATTGCTGCCTGTCGCGGATAACTTTGAGGCCGCGTTGACCGCCGCGAATAATTCAACGAACACCAATGTCGATTCGCTCAAAACAGGCGTAAACATGATCCTCACCCAGTTTAAAAATTTCCTCGCTGATAATGGGGTGGAAGAAATTGATGCGCTCGGCAAACCATTTGATCCAAATCTCCACGAAGCAGTTTCCCAACAAGAATCTGACGAGGCTCCTGAAGGTCAGGTCATTCAACAAATGCGCAAGGGTTACAAATTCCGCGACCGGTTGCTTCGCCCAGCCATGGTGGTAGTCGCCAAGTAACCGATGAAAACCATGTCCAAACGCGACTATTACGAAGTCCTCGGCATCGAACGGACGGTCACTGTCGAGGAAATCAAAAAGGTTTATCGCAAGCTAGCGGTCAAGTACCACCCCGATAAAAATCCTGGGGACAAAACCGCGGAGGAAAAATTCAAGGAAATCGGCGAAGCGTACGAAGTCCTCAGCGATCCCCAAAAACGCGCCGCTTACGATCAATACGGCCATGCCGCGTTCGATCCTCGTTCGCGCGGCTTTGGTGGACGTCCCGGTGCCGGTGGATTCCATGATCCTTTTGAAATTTTCCGCGAAGTGTTTGGCGCAAATACCGGCGGCAGCATCTTCGATGAACTTTTCGGCGGCGGTTCACAACGAGACCCTTCTGCCCCCCAGCGCGGCTCTGATCTTCGTTACGACATGGAGATTACTTTTGAGGAAGCCGTCATGGGCACCGAAAAGGAGGTAACCCTCACAAAACTCGACAAATGCGATCATTGCCATGGCAGCGGCGCGGAGGAAGGTTCCTCGCGCAAAGTCTGTCCTACTTGCGGCGGACGTGGCCAGGTTGTCATGTCGCGGGGCATCTTTTCAATCGCCCAAACTTGCAGCCGTTGCGAAGGGACCGGCCAAATTCTGGAAAAGCCATGCAAGGTCTGCGGCGGTGACGGCCGACGCGAGAAGCAAAGCAAAATAAAGCTCAAAATTCCGGGCGGGGTCGATACCGGTGCGCGCCTCCGCTCTGTTGGCAATGGCGAGGCCGGGTTGCGCGGCGGCCCCTCAGGTGATCTCTACGTTGTGCTGCACGTGAAGCCGCACGAAATCTTCCAGCGCGAAGGGGAAGATCTCCTCTGCGAAATTCCCATTCTGTTTGTCCAGGCCGTGCTCGGCGCGGAAATCGAGGTTCCGACCCTGTCCGGCAAAGCGCATATTCGTGTTCCGGCTGGCACTCAACCAAACACAGTTTTTCGCCTGAAAGGGAAAGGGGTTAAGAGCCTTCAGGGCTACGGCCACGGCGATCTCCACGTCCGCGTCACGGTCGAAGTTCCGACCCACCTCAACTCCGATCAAAAAGCGAAGCTTCAGGAATTCGCGGAACTCTGCGACGCCAATGTAAACCCGATCTCCCAGTCCTTTTTCGAAAAAGCGAAAAAACTATTCCGATAAAGCAGCGAGATGGTTCTGCGAGCGATCTGGATCTGAATCACAATGAGGGATGCATCAGCCCTGAGTCATCCCCATTAGTTTAAAGCGTGTTAAGGAACAATCACCCGCAAACAGGCTGGCCTGACCCGGAGGGTTACTGGCAGTTCACCCATTAGTTCTCCATCCAACTGGAATACAGCGCGCTCACTGCTGGTTAGCTTAAATTCACTGCCCTGGAGGTATATCGACCCTTCCGGCTTGTAAATTTTCCCGCTCAACCAGTTCCATAGGTGTCCCGGCAAGGCAGCCCAGTTTACTTTTCTGAAAATGATGGCATCCAGCTTTCCATCCTGCAGGTCGCCCCGGTGCAGCAGGGGGAAATCGCCACCATAAAATTTTCCGTTTCCTATTAGTATCAATTCTCCACGCTCCGTGTCTCTCCCGTGTGTGATCTCAATATTGGGCTGGCGACTACTGAGCGCCCGAAAGCTGGCCACGAGATAAGCCGCCGGCCCTATCTTCTTTTTCAATTCCCAGCTCACCAACTCCACAGCCCTGGCATCCAAACCCGCACCGGCTAATTGGACAAAATAGCATTGCCGCAACTCCCCATTTTGCATCCATTCGGCGCAACCAATATCGATCCGGCTTTCTTTCCCCTGCTCGATCATTTTCCGGAATGCCTCTGCATCCCATGGCAGTTTCAAGTCCCGCGCAAAGACATTTACGGTGCCTAAGGGCAAAACTCCCAACCGGGCGTTCTCGAATCCATTTTCAGCATCAGCAAAACCGTTCAACACCTCATTGATCGTTCCATCCCCGCCTGCGGCAATTACGGTATGAAATCCATTCTCAATCGCACCCTTCGCCAAACCACGCGCCGCACCCGGTCCCGTTGTTGGCATCAATTCAAAGCCGCCCATTTTTTCCATGCGGGCGCGGAACTTCC
>JBQCGE010000233.1:0-7076 GCA_051955955.1 Verrucomicrobiota bacterium | reverse complement strand
GTGAGTGGGGCGTGCCATCGCGTGACGACCGGCATTTGTTTGAGATGATCATTCTGGAAGGCGCACAGGCAGGATTGAGTTGGTCTACAATCCTCAGGAAACGAGAGAACTACCGCAAAGCCTTTGAAGGATTTGATGCGGCGAAGGTGGCGCGCTTCAATGATCGGAAAGTGGCGGAGTTGCTCGCCAATGAAGGAATCGTGCGCAATCGATTGAAAATTGCCTCGGCCATTGGCAATGCGAAGGCGTTTCTCACCGTTCAGGATGAGTTTGGTTCCTTCAGCAAATTTATCTGGCAATTCACGGACGGGAACACGATTCAGAACGCATGGAGCACGATGAAGGAGGTCCCCGCCCGAACGGCTGAGTCAGACCGGATGAGCAAGGAGCTTCAGACACGCGGATTTAAATTTGTCGGTTCGACTATTTGCTATGCTTTCATGCAGGCGGTTGGAATGGTGAATGATCACCTGACCTGCTGCGACCGCTGGAAACAATTGAAATAAAAAACCCTTGCCTCATTGCTGAAGCAAGGGTTCTCGCTTATGAAGGTCCGCGCCAGTTCCGGTTAAGGCTTTTCAATAGCCCTGTCGACCCCCCCGCGGTTGGTCTGAGTCTGCAATTGGAAAGTGTCAAACAGGCCGGGCAGGGTCAGCCTGCCGGTTTCGGTCCAGTTCGTGACACCGTTGAGGGTTGGTGAGCTTTGCACCTGATAGGTGGAGCTGGCTTTCCCGTAAACGATCAGTGCGCGGCTCCCGTTCGTCTGGATCAAACCTTCCAGGAGCGGTTCGGCATCAACCACCACCACGCGTCCGTTCTTCGTAAACACACGAGTGATCTGGGTATTATCGCTCTTCGTCACCGAGCTGTTTGAGAGCTGCAGCGGGATGAACGCCGAGGCGCGATTCGTCAACGCATTGAAACCGATCTCAACCACATTCGCGCGAGTCGAGAACTGGCTTCCTGAACGCGCCTGCACGCGCACCATGTATTGCGAAGCGCTCAATTTTTGAACGGTTGCAGTTCCAACTTCTGGCACCAGTGCATCGACTGTGATGTTGGTCAGGTAGTTCGTCCTGAATGACAACAGGAAATTGAACTGCGAGACCGGCGCACTGCCGAAGAATTCCAGCGGCACGCTGCCGCGGTCACCTGAGCGAACCACGGTCCTGCCGAGATTCAGTTCAGCGAAGTCCGTGACCGTGATGTTGAGCACCTTGGAGTCGCTCAGTGCCGGTGTGCCATCATCCGTGACCGTGATGGTGATGTTGAATGTCTGGCCCGCTTGCGAGCGCGAAGGAGTCCAGGCGAACACGCCGTTGGTGGCGTTGATGGTGGCACCGGAAGGCGCGTCCGCACCGAGGCTGAAGGTTAGCTTGTTCGCGGGAATGTCCGCATCAAATGCAGTATTCGTAACCACAAGCGGATTTTCAGCCGCAACGATTTGCGGCGGGATCTGGCTCAGAACCGGCGCAGTGTTTGCGCCCAGTCGACGCCATGTAGTCGTGACGCTGTCCTTGCCCGTATTTCCCGCTGCATCTTCAATGCCCGTAAGGTCAAGTGTGAGCGCATAAAGACCACCATCCGCCGTAAGGGTGCTCAGGCCCGCAACACGATAAGTGTTGGTCCCAACGAATTGAATCTGAACCTGAGAATTGATCAGGTTCGTTCCCCCGTTGCGAGTCAACAGCAGATCTTCACGAGTGAATTTCACGTCGTTCAGTGCTTCGGAGAAGGTGATGTCCACCGAAGGCACCGCCGCATCAATCGGATCGGGTGTGACCGCGGTAATCAACGCAGTTGGTCCGGCGAGATCAATGAACACATCGGAGAATGTTTCATCCGAGAGATTTCCCGCGGCATCAATCGCCCGAATGCGTAGGCGGTGTGGGCCACCCGCGAGCTCTAGAGCCTTGGTGAAAGTCTTGTTCGTTACAATGGCCAGGCCGAGGTCGGCATTGGCGGTTACATCAAAGACACGGACGGAGAGGTTCGTCTCAAGGAGCACCCCGCTGAGTGTCACCTTTTGAGTGCTGGTCAATCCATCAGTCGTCGATTTACCAAGGTCCGGTGAAATCGCAAACGTCATAGGAACCGCCGGTTTGGTGGTGTCCATCACCCACGAACTGCTGGCTGAGCCAAGACCCGCGTTGCCTGCTGCGTCGCGGATACCGGAACCATTCACAGTCATGATATAGGAACCTTCCGCGCCGCTGACGAAGCTGAAGTCCGTGATGCGATAGGTTGTCGCATCGATCTTCGTAACCTTCGTTTGGCTGGTGATGATATTAGCGCCACCATTACGGCTTAGGGTTACATCGCTGAAGTCGAAGCTCGATTCATTGATGGCCTCCGAGAACTTCACATCCAGCGACGGCACAACCGTGTTCCGCGGGTTCGTGGTCACCTTCTCCAGCGAAACGATCGTCGGAGCCACCGTATCCTGTGTCCAGTTAATCGCCAGTTGGCCAATGCCAGCATTGTCGGAAGTATCCGTAATGCCGGTGGCATCGATGGTGAGTGAGTAATTGCCGGAATCAGCAGTGAGACTGCCGAGCCCGCCAATGCGGAAGCTGCTCGGGGTGAGTTGCGTAATCGTAATGCCCGAGGTGATCAGGTTTGCGCTGCCATCGCGAACGAGTTGAATGTCGTTGAAGTCGAAGGTGCTGACCTTGATTGCCTTCGAGAAGACCACATCGATACTCGGCACAGGCAGATTCCGCAGGGCAGGGTTGATCTGGCTGATGCTGACAATCACAGGCTGTGTGCCTGCGGATTTTGACCAGTTCACAGAGGCAGAGCCGACGGTTGAATTCCCGCCGAAATCGAGGATTCCCGCGCCATTCAACGTGAGTTGATAATTTCCATCTTCACCCGTGAAAGGAGCCAGGCCCGCGATGCGGTAGGTCTTTTCCGTCACCTTGGTAAAGGTCAGCGGAGCGTTAATCAGGTTCGAGCCACCATTGCGGGTCAGAACCACATTGGTGCTGGCGAAAGTCGATGCGTCAACATCTTCAGAGAAGATGACATTCACGGCATCAACCGCAGCGGTCTGTACAATGGGATCGACATCCACAATATCCGCAATGGACGGAGCCTCGGAATCGTTAATGCGATAATAGAGTGTGTAGGAACCAGTGCTGTTGAAGTCCAGCAGGTGGAACAAGTTCTCGCGGCGGACACCAGCCAGCGCTGATGGGAAGCTGCGATCGGTGGTCCATGCGTTATCGCCGACGCGAATTTCCTTATTGTCGCTGCGCACCACGCGATAGAGGCGGAACCCAGGTCCCGGGTCAGGCATTTGGAGGTAATTCCAGCCGGTTGTTGTATTCGCGGTAATTTGCGTTTGCAAATTACCGATCGAAATGGTCCCGGCGGCCTGCGGATTGGCAGCAAGGTTTACGGCGGCAACGCTGCCATCGCTCAGATAAAGCGTATCGGGCAGGTTGTTTTCATCCGGATCGTCGTTAACGAGGAAATCAGGCTGATTGTCATCATTTTGACGATCTGCTTTCACGGCGTGAATCAGTTCATGGATTTCAACACTGTCGATAAGCGACAAGTGGGCATCGCCGAGTGCATCGGTATGCTCGAAGGTCGCTTTATATTCCAGGAATTTACCCTGGAGCGAAGACACCATCTGCCAAATCGCAACTTTTGACTGGGCCGGTTCAATGCGGCCGAGATTCGCGGTGAGCGTCGGGGCGACAGGTTCACCGCCGATTTGCGTGCCGATGATCTTGAAGTCGATCAATAGTCCTTTTTCGTTCTCCACGATCTCCGGTTGACCGGAAGTGATCTTGAAGTTCAGCGCGGCACCTTTGCCAGTGTTCTTGACCATTAGGCCGAGCGCGAACGGTTCCGCCGGTTCGATAGGATCGGTGAATGGATCATCCGAATAGACATCCCGCTGCTGGAAGTAAACCAGGTGCAGAACCGGATCAGGGAAGACCGTGATCGTATCCGGCAGGAGCGGCACTTCCACAACATTGGTACCTTCGTGATATTTGAGGGTGCCACCGATTCGATAAACCATCGGGCCTTCCGGCGCGGCGGTGCGATTCGGGATGAACGTGTATTTGGCAATACCGGTTTTGCCCGCGCCCAATACGCCCGTGCCATCGATGGCGGAGAGGTCTTTCAATTCAGGCCCGCGAATGGCGAAGCGATCGCCAGCGGCTTCCTGGTTTTCTCCGCGAATATCCAGAGTAAGTTGAACGTTCGTCAGGTCGATATCGGTCCGGCCATTCTCCAACTCAAGTGTGCCGAGGAATGCGGCGCGAGTAATGACGGCTTCCTGCTCGATGCGGAGGCGAACGCGAGCGCAGACACCACCATCGCGAGTTTCCCCCTGGCGCGAAAGACTGTTCCCGCCGGAAACGCTGTCACCCGGTGTGCAGTTCGGGCTGTAATCCCAGTAAATCGGTGCACCGATTGGATAATCGGCAGTACCCAGGCCACCCACCGCAACATTGATGACACTCGTCGTCCCACCGTTTGGCCCACTAGTTGATGGGGTACCGCCGCTTGGCAAAGACGGGAGTGACGGGCACCAGCATTGGCCGAAACCGAGCGCGCCTTCCACAGCGCCTGTCACATCACCGCTGGCGACACCGCAAGCGGTCTTGGCAATCGTGCCGAGGCATTCATCAACGCAACTCGCGAGAATCGCGGCGAGGTCGCAAAGGCGATCCTTCCATTCGAGAATGTCCTTCGGATTTTTCGCGAGGTCACCAAGCATGTCCTTGATCTTGTCCCAGCAGCTTTCCTCAACGCAGACCGGCACAATGCTGGCTTCATTGACGTGCCACCGGCGATCCGGCCCGCAAACAAAGGACCACTTCACCTGCAGCTTCGGATAAACCTGGCAACCGGTGAAGGTGGTTCCGCATTGGCGACCGAGTCCAAGGCGCATGCACTCGCGCCGTTCCGCCATGCGTTGCTGGAAGTTCTCATAAGTCGCGAATTGAGCGGTCGGTTTCGCGCGCACAATGACGGGAATGCTGATGCTGCTTTTCGCCGGGATGGAATCCACCACATCGACAAGAGGGATAATATCGTAATCCGGATGTTGAGGCACCACCACGGACACACGTTCAGCGGCAATCAAGCCATGGTTTGTGAGCTTGATCTCCATCTGTGTATCGATCCCGCGGACAATCAAAGGCATAATCATCGGGTTATCAATCGTCACCACAGGAATTGGAACCTCAGCCTCAAAGACCGATTCCAAAGTCACTTTGTAATGATCCTCAACTTCAGTCGGAACAACGCTCCAGCGATAGCTGACGGTCTGGCGGTCAATAAAGGTCGTCAGATCCGTTTGCACCCCGGGAACAATCGTCACCGGCGAACGATAAGTGCTGTGTTGCGAAGCCGATACTGTGAGCTGGTAAGTCCCTTCAGCGACATTGGTGAACAGGATAATACCATTCGTGTCGGTGCTTCCGGAGACGATAGTCTGCCCGGTCAAACCGTCGGTGAGAACCACCGAGGCACCCTGAACTTTGGGCGCGCCCGCGACATGGAATGTGTAATCGTCAGTCACTTCAACGTTTAGATCGCCCTTCGCTTCCGAGAGTGCCCGGAAACTGAATGGAACGTTTAAGCTCGCGTTTGCCACAGGAGCGGCAATCACGAGACTGCCGTCGTATCGCGTCAGTGGCAGGTCCGCTGGCGGAACCAGTTGCAACGTCACTTTGGTCGATTCACCAGGGCTGAGCGAAGGCAGGTTGGAGGGTGAGCTCAGCTTGAGCCAATCCACTGCTGGATAACGAATATCCATCGGTCCGGTTGAGGCACCGCCGGTATTCGATACCACGAACTCCACTATGCGCTGCTGGCCACGGAGCATGCCGCCGGAGAGAACACCCGGATTAGCCACGAGCGTAGGCCGTTGCGGAGCAATCGTCAGGTTCAAAGGCATTTCAGCCGTCGCGCCTTCAGCCGTGGTGATCACGAGTCGCGTGTTGATGCGCACTTCATTCGTCACATTCAATGTGTTCAACACGTAATTGACCGTGCTGATTTCGGAAGATTGCAGCGTATTCGTATTCGCAAACGTGAATTGAGCGAGTGACGCAGGCAATTCAGGAGCGGTGATGGTGACCGACGTGAGTGGCAAGTCCCCAAGGTTTTGAATCTTAAAGCTGCCAGCAACCGTGGTGAGCGGGAAACTTCGCAGGGTCAGGCCATAGTCGCTAAAGCGAACGCCATAAATTTCAACCTGGTCCTGAATGGTATCTTCCAGAACGCCCGGATGATCCGCACAGAGATTCACAAGACCCGCTTCATTTGGGAGCGGTGTGAACACCGCCTGGAAATTCCCGTCCGCATCGGAACGAGCTTCGATGATTCGGCGCGTGCCCTTGACGTTGACTCGTACCGTGACGAGCGCGAATGGAGCAGGGGAACCAGAGCCGGTCTTGAAAGCCTGACCGTGCAGCGGAATGGAAGTGCCTGCGAGCGTCGTCTCGATATCCGCTTGAACAGTGGCGCGATAGGCGGGTTCAATATTAATCACGCTGGAAGTGACCGTGGTATTGTTCAACTCCCCACCTTCGGTCACAGCGTTCACCGCATCGGTCACCACTACGAGGTAGAAACGACCCGGCGTGGTGGGCAGCAGCACGGTTGCACTCCGTTCGTAGAATTCCCCGACCGCAAGGTCCGACGAGCGGATGAACTGGCCGACATATTGAAGGTTCGCACCATCCGGGGTTGAGGAGAGGTAAACACGGTCGATCCATGGAGCAACCGCCGTCGAGAGGCCCTCATTCTTCACTTTCCAGGAGACGTTGGCGCTGCCGCCCGTGAGTGCGTTCGTCGGAATGGATATTTCCGTCACACGCAAATCAGGCAGATCAATATCGGACACGTTCACCTTCGCATGGCCAGAGGTATAGCCCGGAGAGGAGGCAACAATATTCGCGGGTTGAATTCCATCCGCGAGACTGTCCACAACACCTGAAATCGTGAATGTGGCGGAGGATTGGCCCACGGGAATTGTGACATTGGCCGGCACGCTCGCTTCAGAAGTATCCTGGCTCGTCAGTGTAACAACGAGCGCATTGGTG
>JBQCGE010000232.1:0-2866 GCA_051955955.1 Verrucomicrobiota bacterium | reverse complement strand
CATTATATGGCTGACCAGAAGCTCGAAGAAATGTCGGGGCGAGTTTATCGAGTTGCGCCAAAGGGCAGCAAAGCAAGCGTCCCCAGGCTGGATCTCGACACTCCCGCCGGTGCGGTCAAAGCCCTTCAATCTCCTAACGCCGCGACCCGTTATCTGGCGTGGCAAAAACTCCACAGCCTTGAAGGGAAATCCGAACGTGAGCTGCGCAAACTCTGGAAGAGCAAAGACGACAATATGCGCGCTCGCGCATGGAACCTCCTCGTCCGCATTCCCGGCAAGGAACAAAAATATTTGAAGGCATCGATCAAGGACGATTCGGCCGATATTCGTGCGATGGCCCTTCGCTACATGCGAGTTGAAAACAAGGATGCCGTGCCTGTTGTCAAACAGTTGGTAAATGACAAATCGCCCGAAGTGCTCCGCGAATGTGCGCTTTCCCTCCACATGAATAAAAATTCTGATGCTGCCGATCTCTGGGCCACTCTCGCCCAAAAATATGATGGGAAGGATCGCTGGTATCTCGAAGCGCTCGGAATTGGCGCGTTCCAACAGGACGATCGCTTTTTTGACGCCTGGCTGAAAAAAGTAGGCGACGAGTGGAACACGCCTTCAGGCCGCGGCATTGTCTGGCGAACCCGCAGCAGCAAAGCTCCCGAATATATCGTCAAGATTCTTCAGGATAAAGAGACCTCCAAAGCGGATCGAGATCGCTATTTCCGTGCACTTGATTTCATCAAGGGACCGGAAAAAGACGCGGCCATGCTGCAATTAATATCGCAGTAATCGCGATTCCTCTTCAACGTCTTGCCCATGGGTCTTTTAAAAAGTTCCCTATCCCCAGTGGCGGTTGCTTTGTTGGCAGCCGCCTGCTTTTCCTCCGGTGTTCTTCGTGCCGAGTTGGACGATAAAACCGCCATGCAGGTCGAGGCATTGAATCGGTTGAAGGGAACCGATGTAAATGCCAATCCAGCATTGAAAAGCGCCGTGCTCAAGGTGCTCGCGAAGACTGAAGGCTCGCCTCAATTTGTGGAGCTGGTTCGCGATTTCAACCTCTCGGGCCAGGGCAGGCCTTTGCTGAAATATGCGCTCGAACACTCGGGAGAAAGCCCGGGTGTCGACGCTTTCAAACTTGCCGCAAAGGATTTGGGTAAGCCTGAAATTGAGAAACTTCTGCATTCCGATGAAGCCCCGGCGACCGCGCGCCTGATTGGTGCTTCGAATGACAAGGATCTGCTCGGCCTTTTGCCTCCTTTAATTACAGATTCCTCAATTGAATTCAAAGTCCGCAAGGAAGCCATTGGCGCTCTGGCCCAAAACCAGGACGGCGCTCGCGTGATCCTCGATTTGGCAAAAGCCGAGAAAATCCCTCCCGACCTTAAGCTGATTGCCAGTTCTGAACTGAACTTTGCCCCATGGCCTGAAATCAAAAGAACTGCGGCCGAGTTGCTTCCGCTGCCGCAATCCCAAAATGCGCAACCGCTTCCTCCAATCCGAGTGCTTGCAACGAAAACCGGTAATGCGAAACACGGCGCGGAAGTTTTTGCGAGTCCGACTGTCGGCTGCATGAACTGCCACCAGGTGAATGGGAAGGGAACCGATTTTGGACCGAACCTTTCAGAGATCGGAACCAAGCTCGGGAAAGACGCACTCTACGAAGCCATCCTGGATCCCAGCGCAGGCATTTCGTTCGGGTTCGAAGGTTGGAATATCGTGCTGAAAAATGGGGACGAAACCACCGGACTAATCACCAGCGAAACCGCTGATGAAATCAGCGTCAAAGCTCAATCGGGCATCAGCACTAAATACAAAAAGAGCGAGATCGAAAAGCGCGATAAGATGTCCCTTTCGATCATGCCTGCCGGCCTTCAACTCACCATGTCCGAGCAGGATCTTGTGGACCTGGTCGAATTCCTGTCGTCGTTGAAAAAGAAATAGCCGCATGGGTTGCGGACCTGTTCGAAGCGACCACTTTTTCAGCAGGGCGACTACTCTGAAATAAGTAACGGGTAGCTTGAGGATTGGCCCCGTCTTCCATTAAGCTGTCCGCGATGAATGTATTCGTAACTGGTGGGGCAGGGTATATCGGGTCGATTTGCGTTGAGGAATTGATCAACGCGGGGCATACCGTCACGGTATTGGATAACCTGAGCGAGGGTCATCGTGGCGCAATCGATTCGCGTGCGCGATTCATCCAGGGAAACCTTGGCGATCCGGAATTGATCAACCGCTCGCTGAACGAAGTCCGACCGGAGGCAATCATTCATTTTGCTGCCCATGCGCTGGTGGGTGAGTCGATGGAAAATCCGGGGAAATACTTTCGTAACAATGTCGGTTACGGCCTCGAACTCCTGGATGCTGCCGTCAAAAACGGAGTCAAAAAGTTTGTATTTAGCTCCACCTGCGCCACCTATGGGCCTCCCGATCGCGTGCCGATGACCGAAGATTTGCCCCAACGGCCGATTAATCCCTATGGCGAATCGAAATTGATGTTCGAAAAAATGCTCGAATGGTACCGCAAGATTTACGGCCTCGAGTTCGTTGCTTTCCGCTATTTCAATGCAGCCGGCGCAAGCCAAAAATTTGGGGAAGATCACCGGATCGAAACCCACCTCATACCGAATGTGCTCAAAGTGCCGCTCGGCAAAGCAGATCACTGTGATATTTTCGGTACAGATTATCCCACGCCGGATGGCACCTGCATTCGCGATTACATTCATATTGTCGATCTCGCGCAGGCCCACATTTTGGCCATGGCACCCGGGAAACAGGGATTCTATAACCTCGGCAACGGGGAAGGTTATTCCGTTCGCGAAGTGATCCGTATGTGCGAAAAAGTTTCCGGTGTGAAAATTCCTGCGAACGAAAA
>JBQCGE010000231.1:0-3010 GCA_051955955.1 Verrucomicrobiota bacterium | reverse complement strand
AGCCAAAAGGCCATCGACGCCTTTTCGGCAGGTAAGTTCGACGAAAGCGAAAGCTGGGCCAAAAAAGCACTCCGGGCAGGCCAGGACAAAAGTTGGGTTTGGGACCTGATTGCCAGAAGTTACGTCGCGCGACACGATTATAAAAACTACCGGGCCGCTCTGGCTGAGATTCGAAACATCAATCCAGAAGACGCAGATAAACTGGAATCAAAGATGCAGCCCTACTTTCAAGACGAATAAGAGAATAGATCGGCGTTAAGTATGCAATTTTTAAAAGTTTATACTCTAAAACAATGATATCGGACGTTTCGCCGCTACGACAATTGCCTTCCGACTTACCTCTTCGGCAAGTTCTTTTTCTGGACACAGTCCGAGTCTGCTTTGAATTGTCAGAACTGTGCTATGAGCGGTTAGACCGCGAGCTATACTTAGCCACGACCCAATCAACAGATGCCCATCTGCGCTGCATTGCCGCCACCCTATATGCAACCGGGGTTATTGACGCTTGTTTCCGACTTCGCCAGGCTGTTAGCCAATTTCCCGGGCTTAAAAAGGATATTGGTTATAAAACCTTTATTGAAAAGACAAATGCTATTGAAGATATCCGCCACATTCTTCAACATCAAAACCGAGAAATTCCCAATTTTGAACGTGAAAGATCTGCACCTTTGGGACTATTAACGTGGATCTATCGAAACGATGAAGTAGATGAGTGGACATTTGGTTTAATGCATGCAGGTTCCTGGTTTCCTGGCCAAGTCTCATATGGTCCTGTTATTGACAGGCATTCGTTACCTCCACTAAATCAAATTTCCAATGTAGCCTTGAAGATAGGGAGCGTTAAGGCTGAGTTTGCGCCTATTCGTGAAATCCAAAACAAGCTAATTCAATGTTTGGAAGAGTCGATTCGGTCTCATACTAACAACAAAGAGACTCTGGGTTCAGACCCTATTATTATCATGCCCTGTCAAGGCGTAGCAGCCGGTTGACAATTTCCCCTGGCTTGATACCAATTTGTTTCAGAAAAGCCGCCGCCGATCACCGGAGGAGGCCGTTTCAAAATTAAGTCATTCCGACGGTTTCGGACCTTGCCTTACTTTTGAGCCGACACTGAACTCGCCTTCCTTCCGCCCGCGTTCCACGCACCTCGACGGCAAACCAGGAACAATTATGAACCGAGTTTGTGAACCGAACCGCCGCCGCAACGTCGAAAACTTCGCCTCCATTCCAGATGCATTCCAGATTGAGGGCTCAATTCAGCCCGTAATTCCACATTTTCCATCTAAAAATACTTTCGAATTCCATTTCACTTCCCCAATTCACCTGCGGAAAAACCGCTCCCTCCGCCCAACCCTGGACCTCACAGGAGCGTGTACCAATTTCCAACCCCTTCCTTTCCGCCAAACACGCAACCCACATTCCGTTCATTACGGAATATTCCTGAATGAACCCTCAAAATCCCCCGTAATTCCACACATTCCACTAAAAATTATTCCGCCCTACCCACCGATTCCAAGCGTTTCCCATTCCCTCCACTCCGCCCGAGCGGAGGCGGAGGGTCAGGGATGGGAGGCTCCTTCTTTCAAAATGCGTGCATCAGCAAAACTCACGAGCCGCTCAGAATGCAATCATTTGCATTTACCTTCGTGCACTTGGTGCCCTTCGTGGTTCCCCGATCTTCCCTACTTTTCCCCTTTAACCACCTGCTCAAACCCGCTAATCTGGAGCTATCCAATGAAAACGAATCCCGCTCAACCACTCTCCCCTGTTACGCGTCGAACATTTCTCAAAAACGGTGCGATCCTCACAGCGGGCATCGCCGCCCTTTCCGTCAGCGCGCGCGCCCAAACGAATAAGAACGGCAAGTTGCGAATTTTCCAGATTGGCGTGGGCGGAATTGGCGGGTTGCAGCGGGATCAGTTGAAGGGATACGACCGCGCGGAGTTCATCGGCTTCTGCGATGTCGATAGCCAGGAACTCGACAAAATGGCCGGTCAATTCCCCAGCGCGTTCCGCATCAAGGATTACCGCGAAGCCTTCGATAAGCGCGCCAATGATTTCGATGCTGTCATTGTCGATGTGCCCGATTTTCATCACTGCCCGATGATGTTGACCGCGCTCAAGCATGGGAAACATATCTATGGCCAGAAACCGCTCGTGCAACAACTCGATGAAATTCGGCTGATGAAAGAGGCGCTTGCGGCGCGACCCGAATTGGTCACGCAAATGGGAAACCAGCGCGCCTGCATCAAGGGCCGGATGCAAGCAGTGGAACTCCTGCGCAAAAACCAGCTCGGCAAACCGGTCGAAGCTTGCGTCTGGACCGGCGGAATTGAGCATGGTTACTACTTCGCCGCGCCCTGGAGCGATTATCCACCCGCCAAGCCGGTACCGAGCTCGCTCGATTGGAACCTCTGGCGCGGCCCGCTTAAGACGGAGATTCCTTATAGCGACGAAATCGCCCCGCGGCGCTGGCGTTCCTATTGGGAAACCGGCGGCGGCCAGCTTGCCGATTGGGGTTGCCATTTGCTCGACCTGCTTTATTTCGCCTATGACCTTCCTTCGCCCGAAGCGGTGCTGACGCATACCCCGCGTCCATCCGGCGTCGGCCACAGCTCCCATAACCAAAGCACGCTCACCTACCCGGGCGGCGGTGGAAAATTCGCGCGCGAGAAGTTCGTGGTGCGCTATAACGACACCGCATTGCTCCCCTCCTTCGCCGCGCTCGGTTTGCCACCGACGCACTTCGATGCGAACCACACCATGGTCGTTTGCGAGGATGGTGTGTTGGTCTTGCAGGCCGATGGCAAAATTACCATCTTCAGGAAAGGCAAAGTGGTCGATAACGAGCCGTTGCCCGAGGTCGGTCCTCGTTATCACTGGCGCGATTGGGTCGATAACTGCCTTGGGGATAAAACGCCGCTCTGGACTCCATTCCAAATCGGCGTCCGCATTACCGAGCCTGCCCTGCTCGCAGTAAAGGCCACCCGCTACCCCGGCCAGGAACTGC
>JBQCGE010000230.1:0-3856 GCA_051955955.1 Verrucomicrobiota bacterium | reverse complement strand
CTCATCGCCGATCTCGATTGGAGCATCTCAAGGGGGGAGCATTGGGTCATTCTCGGGGCCAATGGTTCCGGAAAGACAACGCTCCTCAGCGCGTTGCTCGGTTACCTCACTCCAACCAGCGGCGAAATTATGCTGCTCGGCGAAGAATATGGCGAAGCCGACTGGCCGAAGCTTCGCAAAAAAATTGGGGTCGTTAGCTCCAGCGTTCGTCAGATGATGCCAGAAAGCGAACCAGCCTGGATAACCGTCGCCAGCGGAAAATATGCTGTGATCGATTTCTGGGGCAATCCAACTCCCGCGGATTGTCGCAACGCGCTCAAAATTCTTAAGTTGATCGAGTGCGAATATCTCCTGGATCGCCCCTGGGGTGTTTTGTCCCAGGGCGAAAGACAGCGCGTTCTGATCGGACGCGCGCTCATGTCGCAACCCTCCCTTTTGATCCTCGATGAACCTTGCGCAGGGCTCGATCCCGCCGCTCGCGAACATTTTCTCCAATTCATCGGCCGTCTCGCGAAAGGGAAATTCGATTTTCCCGCACCCGCTTTGGTTTTGGTGACGCATCATGTCGAGGAAATCATGCCTTTTTTCACGCACATTTTATTTTTGAAGAACGGCCAAAAATTGTGCGAGGGGAAGGTTTCCGAAATGCTTAACGATGCCAATCTCGCCGGTGCCTTTTCAGCTCCCATGCGTATTGAACGTCGAGGCGTCCGCTACTCCCTTTCGGTCGGCGATCATTCCCGGAACATCTTCTAAAAAAGAAGACCGGGGAGAATTCCCCGGCCTCTCGAATCGTTCTTTGCTTCCGCTTATTGCTTCACGCGGAAGAAGAGTTGCTCGCCGGTGGTTGCTGCTTCGTACCCACTGGTGGCGCCGGTTACATCAGTCCAAACCGCATCTGGCCCAAGTGTTGGGCTCGATTGCAGTGTGCCGCCACCGGTCCATTCAATATGAATCTTGCCATTCACGATGGATGCCGTGACCGGAGTCGGGGCAGCGCCCGTGCTGGTCGCGATCTGGATATCGTCGAACCAATGTTCTTCCCATTCACCACCCGTGCCCGCGCCGAGCGCGAACATGCCGCCGCTGATGGGGGCGTAACCAGGCAACTGGAGGTTGTGGAATATTGCACGACCATTGTATTGCAGATCGAGGGTCCCATCGGGATCGACCTGGACATAAAGATCCGCAAACCCTTCGCCCGTCGCGATCCATGAATAAGGCACCGGTTTCCGCGTGACCACGGATCCACCCCAGGAAATCTGGATTGCTGGAGCTTCTTCCGGCGCGTTGCGATAAGTGTCAAACGTGACGGTCAACCCAGTGCCAGACCCGCCTTCGCGGAAGATCGTTTCTGGTGTGATGTCATTCGCCCAGGAGAACGAGAAGCCATCCGCCGGTGTGCCGCTGCCATTCGCAACGTGCACTTTCATGTGAACCGTAATGCCACTGACTGCCGCGCCGCTATCGAAGTCAGGCATGACAAACGTCGCAGTCTCGCTGCCCAATGCCTCGCTTAAGTGCAGCGAACCACCAGTGACCAGCGATTCAGGCAAGCGACCATCTTCAGCGCTGACGTTAATGGTTGTCCCTTCTGGAATCACTCCCTCATCAGTGAAATCATAAGTCACTTTTGGATTTGTGATCGTCAGCGGATCAACAACTGTCACAACCGCTTCAGTGCTCGTTGCGTTGCCGCCAGGGCCCGTTACGGTCACTTTGTATTTCGTTCCATTATCAGCAGCAGTAAGCGCCGAGCTCGTGAAACTGCTGGAGGTTGCCCCACTGATCGCAGTGCCATTTTTGAACCATTGATAGGTTGCCCCATTCGGATCGCTCACGCCAACATCGAATGTCGCCGTTTGCCCACTCAGCAATAATGCGTCTGCCGGGTTCTGGGTGATGCTCAAAGGCGCAGTGCTCTTGGTTAATTGGATATAGACATTGTCCACCCATTGATCTGCATTCAGGCCACCCGTGCGCGCATAGAACCCAATCTTGCCATTCGCAATGAAGGTGTAGTTCGGCAGTTGCAATCCGCTGAACAGAACCTTGCCGCCAAACACGAGATCGAGCTTGCCGTCTTGCGTGACGTTAATGAGCACCTGTTTGAATTCGTCTCCAGTCAAAATTTCTGAAACCGGCATTTGCACTGAGCCAACATATGCCCCCTTGTACTTCACATCGATATCCGGCGCGGGAGGATTCTCCCCGGCGTTCAGATAAATATCGAAATCGATTGAAATGCCGCTGCCGAGCCCGTCTTCAACCTGGCCGGACGGTGTATTCGGCAGGTCAGGCGCAAAATTGAAGCTGAAGCCGTCGGCTGGCGTTCCCGATGAACGGAGCAGCAGGTCGAATTTCGCCGCAAACGAACTCACTTCGGCTCCGCCTAATAGCGGTTGAATCACGAACGCGGCTGCTTGTCCATTCACCGCATCGGTCAAGTGAAGCACTCCGGAGTCATCCACTCCGCCCGAGGTAGTTATGTATCCTGCGGTTGGGAAGCTTGGATCTTGTGTAACATTCGTCGAAAGCGTTGTCCCGGTAGGAACCTCGCCATTGTCAAACGTGTAACCGACGGTCGGGGTGTTCAGGTCCACCACGCGCAGGTTCGCTTCTGCACTGGTGATGCTTGTGCCACCCTTGGTCACTGTAACCGAATATTTCGCACCAGAATCTCCAAGCGCTGCGCTCGCGATATTGAAGCTGCTGGAAGTCGCACCCGAGATCGCCGTTCCATTTTTCAGCCATTGATAGGTCACTCCCGTGGTGTCGTTCACTTCAACACTAAAGTTTGCGCTGTCTCCTACTGCCACAATCTGCTCAAGCGGGTCAGCTGTAATACGCACCGCGCCGGAAGTCAGGTCCGTGCTGATATCAATATTGTCCAGCCAGAAGTTGTCGTACGATCCGCCAGTTCGTGCCGCAAATGCAAAACGTCCACCGGAGATCGAACTGAAGGGTGTTGCAAGGTTGTCGAAGATGACGATGCCATTATAAACAACATCAAGGGTCCCATCGTTCTGCATGCGGATGATTACATCGCCATATTCACTCCCCGTTTCGATGAACGTATAGGGAACCTGCTTGGAAGCGATGACTTCGCCATTCACACGAACGTCGATCGATGGCGCGGGAGGGGTTTCATTTCCGTTGTCATAGATGTCGAAACCAACCGTCAAACCATTGCCGACTCCATCTTCCACATTCAAGGCACCGGGATCGTCAACAATGTTCGTTGCAAAGTTGAAGCTGAACCCATCTGCTGGCGGCACTGTTCCACCGCCCACCAGGATGTTGAAATGCGCGTTAAAGCCATAGACCGGCGAACCCGCATCAGCATCCTCAACAATAAAGTAACCACCCTGGCTGTCGATCGCGTCCGTCAGATGCAATGAACCGCTATCACCCACTCCACTGTTCGAGGCAATGTAGGTGGTCCCCGCGATCAGCGTTCCAGCCGGTTGCGTTCCATCGTCGAATGTATACGAATACTTAGCCGAGGAGGGCAGGGGAATGTCCACCACGCTCAAGGTTACTTCGTCCGAAGTCACCGTGTTATTCGGCCCTGTAATCGTGACTTTATACTTCGAGCCATTATCCGCGGTGGTCACCGCTGGCAAGACAAGCGTATCGGTCGTTTCTCCGGAGATCGCGCTGCCATTTTTGAACCATTGAATCGTCGCTCCGTCCGGATTATTGATCGCCACCTTGAAGGTCGCGTCACGTCCAGCCAGCACGGTTTGCGGTTGCACTTGTTGAGCAATTCCAACTTCCGGCTGCAAATAGGTGGTAATGCCCAGATTATCAATAAACTGATTTGCATTCGCTCCGCCGGTTCGCGCACCGAAAC
>JBQCGE010000229.1:0-2731 GCA_051955955.1 Verrucomicrobiota bacterium | reverse complement strand
TTAACAGCGGAGCGGACGCTGGAGCGGATGTATTTGGACCCCTTGAAGGCGAGCGTGGAGAAGAACGGGGGACGAGTTTATCGGGATGGGCCGAGCGTGACGCTGTTGATCGATATCAAAACGGAAGCGGAGCCGACCTATTCGAGGTTGAAGGAAGTGTTAGGACAATATCGGTCGATGCTGACGGCGTTTAGGGGAGATAAATTTGAAACCAATGCGGTGACGGTGATTTTGAGCGGAAATCGTCCACGAGCGATGTTGTTGGGAGAGGCGGATCGGTTGGCGGCATTTGATGGGCGCTTGAGTGACCTTGGGCATGACTTGCCAGTGAGTTTTATGCCGCTGGTGAGTGATAATTGGCAGCAGCAGTTTGCGTGGAAAGGGAGCGGCCCGATGAGTGAAGCAGATGAGAAGAAGCTGAAGATGCTTGTAGATGCGGCGCATCATGAACATCGGAAAATCCGGTTCTGGGGAGTGCCAGATACTCAGACGGCGTGGAAAATTACAGCGGATGCGGGAGTGGATCTGTTAAACACAGATCACATCCCGCAACTGGCGAAGTTCTTGAAAGAACGGGCTAGGGATTGATGCAACGAACGGCGCGCCAGAGGATTGAAATCGGCTCGCAGGTTTCGATCTCGACGCCGGTTTCCTTCATGAGCTGGCGCAGGTTCAGGTCGGTCTTAAAACCGAGGCGATAGCAGAGGGGTGAGTAAAGCTTTTCGATGAAGCCGAAGAGCGGGTTCTCACTCTGGAAATGGTTCAGGAAGACAAGGTAACCGCCTGGCTTGCAAACGCGTTTCATCTCCTTCACGACGGCGACAGGGTCTGGAACGGTGGAGATGAAATAGGCAGCGAAAACGCGGTCGAAGGAATGATCGGGAAAATCAAGACGCGTGGCGTCCATCTTCGTCAATTTGACGTTGCGAAGGCGGAGCGATTCGGCCCGTTCACGAGCTTTATCGAGCATTCCCTGGGAGAGATCGATGCCGGTGAATTCGATATTGCGAGGAAGGAGCGGCAGGGAAAGGCCGGTGCCGACGCCGACTTCGAGCAGTTTGGAACCGGGGGAAAGGTCCAGCAGTTCAGGCCCGAGTTCACGTCCACTTTGAAAAACTTTGCCAAAGAGCACATCGTACACACCTGAGTAGGTGTTGTACACTCTCTCCATATATTCCACGCTCATACCATTTGTTGAAGCAAGATTGATTTACTTAGAGCATTTCGGGCAGCTCGTAAACCATTAAAAACGGTTGAGGGTTGGTTTGAATGGCGGCTTGAAGGCAGGGGTGACAGGGGGAGTTTTGAGGTGAGGTGAGATTTGAGAGAGCGGCGGGGATGCCGCCTCACCCGCAGCCGAGGATGGCCGCGCCACGGGTACGGCGAGGGGGATTGGTGCGCAACTTGTCCAATTTCCGGTGTTTAGTGAATATTAAGGGATGGCCGAATTAATCGACCCGGATGCTGAGTTGATGCTTCGCGTAAAGCGCGGGGATGCGCAGGCATTTGAGGCGTTGGTCGACAAATACAAGCAGCCGGTCATTAATTTATTGTATCGAACCTTGCGGGATGCGACTGAGGCGGAGGATTTGGCGCAAAATGTTTTCCTGCAGGTTTATAAATCGGCGGACCGGTATCGGGTAGAGGCGCGATTTTCGACCTGGCTGTTTACGATTGCGCGGAATTTGTGCCTGAACGAGATACGAAGGCGGACGCGGCATCCGGGCGAATCGATTGAGGCAGCGGGCGAGAGCGAGGGGGAAAGTGCGGGTAGGCAATTTGAAGATAACCGGAATGTTTCCGCGCCGGAGCATTTGTTGCGGGATGAATTGACCGAAAAGGTGGAACAGGCGCTGGCGAGCCTGCCGGAGAACCAGAGGACGGCATTGCTGTTGTTCAAGGAGAAGGAGATGTCGTACGAAGAGATTGCGAAGGTGATGGGATGTTCCTTATCGGCGACGAAATCGTTGATTCATCGGGGGCGGGAGACGTTGAAGGGGATGTTGAAACCGTATTTGAAAACGGGAGCGTGGAAATAGGGATGAGGCGTAACCAGGCGAGTAGACGAGGAAAGCGAAACTTTTTAACGAAAATGGTTTTTACCCATAAAGTATGAGCGGCCCTGAACAAAATGAATTGGTGTTGAGGGGGTTGAAGGGAGAGTTGACTTCAAAGGAGAAGGAAGCGCTGGATCGTGCGCTAGCCAATGACACCGGGGCGCGGGAGCTTTGGGAGGAGGAATGCTCATTGAATCAATTGCTGGCGCGGGTTCCGGATGCGCCGATTTCATCGAATTTCACGGCCCGGGTGATGGGACAGGTGGTGTTGGAAGAGAAGCAGGGGGAGCGGAACGGGGGACGTTCGAGGTGGTTGCGATTTTCTTTGCCGCGATTTGCAGCGGGAGTGGCTGTGGTCGGGGTGATTTTGTTTGGGTTTAACGCGCATCGGCAAAAATTGAGGGATGCGGAGTTTGCGGAGGGAATTCGGCAGTTCATTGCTGCGGCAGGGGAAGTGCGAACAGGGGAAACGCCCGCGGTGGAAATGTTCCAAAACTTCGATGCGATTCAAAAATTGGGCCATGGGACACGGGATGCGGATGTGGACATGGAACTTTTAGTAGCGCTGCAACGATGAGATTTTTTTGGATATTTCTGGTAGCAGGCGCTTTATGGGGTGGGGCCTATGCTGCTTCGAGTGATGAAATGCCGCCCTTGCCGCCTTCGCCGGTTCA
>JBQCGE010000228.1:0-4167 GCA_051955955.1 Verrucomicrobiota bacterium | reverse complement strand
GATTGACGGCCAGGAATACCGCGCCCCCGCATCATCGATCAACACTCGCACTTCCACTCCGCGCGCTACCGCTCTCCCAAAAGCATGCGCGAATCGCCTTCCCCATTCGTCGTAATCAAAAATGTAGGTGCAAAAGCTGATCGACTTTGTCGCCCCGTCAATCGCCGCCAGCATCGCCGGGTATGCCTCATCCCCGTTCTCCAAAATTTGCACCCGATTCCCCGGAACCAACGGTTTCTCTACCACTTTACCAATAAAATCCGCCAGGGTCCTCAGTTTCGACAATTCAGGTGGTAGAAAGCGCCCGCTATTTTCATCCGCAACGCTGATGGTCGGTGGCACCGGCTGATACCACGCCGACCGCCCATGCAAAGCTCGCGCCCGCAATCGAATCCGATTCACCCCGAAAGCAAGGTAGGCCAGCGATCCAATGATCGGAGCCAGCCAGATGAACGCCACCCACATCACCGCCGACCTCGAATCGCGTTTGTACAGGACCACATAACCCGAGGTCACGATCGAGATAAACAAGGTCAATATGACCGCCACATGCGGCCACACTTCATGGAGCCATTCCACCAATCCTCCTCCTGTTCCTATCGGGATTTCCTGCGTCCCATCACATCCCCCATCCACGCGTACAATTCTCTTCCCTGCTTCGAATTGCGGATCAAATCTTCTGCCAACTCAATCCGGTCCGGCTCAAACAACACAATGGTTTCCGAACCGCCAAATTTGAAAAATCCCTTCTCCTCCCCCTTGTTGACTGGCTTTCCGGGGTCGTAAGTATATTCAAAACTCCCCACACACGTGGCACCCACTTCAAACATCACCACTCGCCCAAATTCGGGTGATTCTATCATCGTTACGGCCCGCTTATTCTGCGTCAGGTAATGAATGTTCCGCTTAAGCGCGATGGGGTTTACCGAATAGAGCGGACCATTGATCAATTTAGGTTCTCCCGGCACACCGGAAACTGGAAAATGAAATCGATGGTAATCCACCGGACACAATCTGGAGAGAACAATGCTCCCTTCCTCATACCGCTTGGCCAATGCTTCATCGTGAAAAAGTTCCCGTAGATCGAATTTTTGCCCCTTCACAAAAATCCCGTCGGCTTCCCGAATGTTTTGAAACCCCAAGTGCCTTCCGTCCGCTGGAAATACTGCCGTATCGAGTCCCGGCGCAATGGGCCGCGCGTCCGGTTTCAACTTGCGATAAAAGAATTCGTTGAAATTGCAAAAACTCTCCGCCGGTTCAGCAAATTCCTCCTGCTTCAAACGGTATTTTGAAATGAATGGCAACACCCGAGCTCGCGTTTTGCCCGCGTTCATTCGCCATCCATACCATTTGGAGAAGATCGCCCGCTTCACGAGCCCTTCCAGCGAAATCTTCCCTATCGGGTTTCCATAGGTCCACCGGAGGAATCCTTCCCCATAGATTTCCTCTCTTTCCACCTGCCCGGTGTAGCGGTTAAAATATTCGACTGCTTCGTTCCCCATCGTGCTGCCGCCAATGTAGCATAAAACCAACGCTTCCAGTCATTTCGTGCTATTTTAAACCATGACTAAGTTCCGTTGGCGAACGACTATTCTGCTCATTGGCATCATCGCTGCCTTTCTCAGTCTCGCTTCTTACTGGAATGTTTCTCCCGTAATGGCGACCGGTTTCCTGCTCTTATCTCTCCTGCTGTTGATTGGGGTTTCGATCTTTGGAAAACGGGGGGTGTAGCTCTTGTTCTTGATTCTATTTTCAGCCTGAGTTGTTCACTTTCCTTTGCGAACAACAGCCCGATTCTCTGTGAATGATTTGCGAGTATTGGGAAAAACCCTGAGTTGTTACTCATACTTTTTTTCATCCACAAACTTATTCGCACCCCTATCCCTTTCGTAAGTACTTGTCCCTGCCTTCTCCAGGCAGAATCTTTCTCTTATTCACACCACTTAATAATATTGATTTTGTACTTCAAACTACAGAAGTATTAACGCCGTAATGAAACTGACGATCAGCAAAGAGCAATTGATCCAGGGTCTCCAGGCGGTGCAGAACATCGTCAGCACCCGCACCACTTTGCCCGTGCTTTCCAATGTCCTCCTCCGCGCCGAAGAGAACCGGCTGGAGCTGACGGCCACCGATCTCGATGTTTCCATTTCATCCGCCGTCGAAGCTGCCGTTGAAAAGCCGGGTGCCGTCACTTTGCCCGCCAAAAAGCTTTTTGGAATCATCCGCGAATTGCCCACTCCGCAGATTGAGCTCGACATCGATGAGAAGAATAATTGCCGAATTCTTTCCGGTTCTTCCTATTACAAAATTAACGGCCTTGCCGCCGAGGAATTTCCTCCATTCCCCAAATTTGCCGAAAACCGAAAAATCAGCCTCGGCCAGGATAAACTACGCAGCCTTCTGCGAAAAACCTCATTTGCCATTTCCACAGACGAAAGTCGCTTCGTGCTGAACGGAATTTTTTTCAGCCTCAAGGAACATAAAATCACTTTAGTCGCCACAGATGGCCGCAGGCTGGCGTTGGCTGAAGAGGAGGTCGATCTCGCTCCCGGCAGCGAAGGGGAATGCATTGTTCCCAGTAAAGCCATTACCGAGCTCAACCGCCTGCTCACCACCCAGAACAATATCGAAATCAAATTTAGCGATAATCAGGGCGCATTCACCCTGCTCAATGAAAAAGGGCTGAACACAGTTATTATCACTAAATTGATCGATGGGAATTATCCCAACTATCGCCAGGTCATCCCAACTGAAACCCGTGAACGCATTCCGCTCGTCCGTGAGGAACTCCTCCAGGCCCTCCGCCGCGCGGAAATCATGACCAGCGAAAAATCGAATTCCGTAAAACTCAATTTCACCAAAAATAAACTGGAAATCACCGCCAATACTCCCGATGTCGGTGAAGCCCGCGAATCCATCGCCGTGAATTACAAGGGCAATGACATTGCCATCGCCTTCAATCCGGTTTACATGATGGACCCGCTCAAGGCTCTCGATAACGATGAGGTTTATCTGGAATTAATCGATGAGCTCAGCCCTGGCGTCATTAAAATCAACGGCCCGTTCCTCTATGTCATCATGCCCATGCGCATGAGTTGAGCCGGCGGAAAATTGGAGCGGAGACAATTTGTCCCCACTCCACGCCTGCATTCAGAAATAAATTTTCAATTTTTGCTCTCGGCGATTGCACTGCCCAGCCGCTTTGTTTATTTTCAAATTCATGATGCGTTGTGCCCCGATGTGGGTGCTTTTCCTGGTTCTTGCCTGCTATGTTTGCGGCTGTTCTCCGATCTCTCGGAACAGCCTTGAGGAGGAAAAGGATCCGCATTATATCGAAGGAACCAAGCGCCAAAAGGCCATGGATGATGAAGGCGCGATTAACGAATTCGAACGCGCTCTTCAGACCAACCCCAATAATTCGGCCGCGCATTTTCAACTCGGCAGCCTTTATGAGAGGAGTAAGGATTGGCCATCTTCCCTTTATCATTACACCCGCTTTTTAAAGCTGAATCCGAATGCTTCCATGGCAAGCATCGTTCAGAGCCGGATTCTGGCCGTAAAACGCGAGTTGGCCAACAGCATCTCCTACGTAAACCTCTCGCGTGACACCCAGCAAATAATGGAAGCATACGTGCGCACGAATACGCTCTACTTGCAGCAGATTGGCAAATTGGAAGCAGAACTGAGCAGGCGCCCCGCCTACATCACGAACTTCGTGACTAATTTTGTCACCGTTCCCCAGTTCACTCCCAAAGACCGTAGCGTGACCGAATCCACCGAGATCGTCCGCTCTGAACACTCTCAGCCAACACCGCAGCCGCGTGATCCCGCACCTGAAGAGGAAGTGCGCCCGGAGCCTCGCCAAACACGCAGCGCGTCGAACGAAACCCGCGAAACTCCCAGGCCAGCCAGACGTTCCGTCACCCAGGCCCGGAATTCAGTCAAAAAAGAAGCCGAAGCGCCGACCCAGCGCACGCATACAGTACGCCCTGGGGAAACATTGGCCGTCGTTGCTGCCAAGTATGGTATCTCCGCCAAAAAACTTGCTGCGGCTAACCCAGGCTCATCCAAAGGCGTCCGCGCAGGCCAGAAGTTGGTAATCCCCTAAATCTCTCCAAGGGAACAGATCCTTGCCCACTCTGGCGGAATCCGAGCGGAGCTGCT
>JBQCGE010000227.1:0-2666 GCA_051955955.1 Verrucomicrobiota bacterium | reverse complement strand
CAATATTGCCGCTGCCAGTCTTTCGGATATCGATTCCCTTTAATCGGGCCAGCAGGTACCCGGTCGGAATTGATCCGATGAAATATGAGACCAGCGCGGTGATGACAAAACTACTCCAATGCACGGATGAGATTTACCCGTGCAGTTCGAGCGTGCAAGAACAACCGACAAATGGATTCGTCCTCGTGAGAGAAACCGAACTCGAATAATTATTCGTTGAAGTCTGTATCTGGCTCAGTCAGATCCAAAGGTTTGATCCACGCATTTCGATATCTCACGTCATGCCCTTCAGCCTGCAGCTTCAATCCACCTGGCGTATCGGTAATTCCTTTCCCGCCATCGTTCCCGCCATCAATTCCGGAATTCGCGCCACCCCAGACTTGTTGAATGGGAAAATTATCATGCACCTTCACTCCATTGAAATACATGGTCACCAATGCCGGTTCAATCCGCTTGCCATTTTCGAATCGAGCAGCCCGGAACACAACATCATATGCGTTCCATTTGCCGACTCCCTTGTATTCCGAGTAGGGCGATTTGCTTTCATTGATGACCGCGCCCATCCCATGGCTGGTTTTATCCCCGTCGAAAATTTGGATTTCGTAACGATTCTGTAGATAGACCCCGCTATTGCCGCCCGGCTTGCTCACCAGGAATTCGATATGCAGACGGAAATCGCGATATTCCTTCTTGGTCACAATGTCAGCCGCTCCATATTTGCCACCAGCGGCTGCCGGATCGTCAGTCATCAATACAGTCCCCTTGTCCACGGGGTCGTTGACAATCTTCCATTTAATCGGAAGTGAGGAACTGAAGCGCGGCCCTTCCCAATAGGTCCACTTTTCGTCGAGTGTTTTTCGTGTCCCATCGACGATCACCTCGGCCCCTGGCAAAGGTTTTGCGCCAACCCCAAGTCCGGCGCGAAGGTTTATAATGGAAGAAACCGCGACCGAAGCGATGAGGATGCGGCTAAGCAGTAATTTCTTATTCATGGCAGAATGAGTTATCTTTTCCCAAACGTTCTGCCAGTGACAAGACCGAAAAGATTCGCTGTTTTTAACCTGCTTTTCGCCGCTGAAAAATTTGCGAGCTGTCGGTCACGTTCATCATCGCCAAATCCAACCCGGTATTCGGGGCGCGATCTTTTGCGCGTTGGAAAATGCGAGCCACCTCATCCCGCGCACTCTGCGCATAATGGCGCACTAGGCCGACCCCAACCGTAACCGGAAAAATCACAACCATGACGTTGAAACCGTCGATCGATTGCACGAACAAGCTGCAGTTCTCACCCGATTGGTAAACACTGCTGAAATTCGGCTCTCCCATCAGGCCCGCGATCATTCGGTTTGCTTCGAATGAATTTGAAGCGAGCGCTCCGAGGGACATCGTATCAAGTCCATCTGTGTTTCCATATTGACAGACTAAAAAGCCCCCTTCTGCCAGCAGGAGCACCGCCTTGGCCTCTGCCTTCTTCAGGAACCCGCCGCAGATGATATCAATTTCTTTGATATCTTCCTCGACCAACTGGGGAAGTGATCCCATAAATTATGCAGCAATCTTGCGTTGGCTTTCCGCGAGGAGCTTATGCAGCAGCAGGCGGGTGATCATGTTCAACGTTTCGAACACACCTTCACATTTCGAGGCGGACGCTTCAAACGAAGGCACCTGTACCTCGCGATTGTTGAGCAGAAACTCCATGTATTCCAAGGGAGCCACGCTGGGCAAATCACGTTTGTTATATTGGAGCACGTAAGGAATATCCGCCAAGTTCATTTTCAGAGCTTTAAGGTTTTCCTCAAGGTTAGCGAAACTATCCACATTCTCCGACATCTTGTCGTATTGCGAATCCGCCACGAACACAATTCCATCCACTCCGCGCAAAACGAGCTGGCGCGTGGTGTTATAAATCACCTGGCCAGGAACGGTGTAAAGCTGGAATTTCGTCCGATATCCTTTGATCGACATTGCCTCGATCGGCAGGAAGTCAAAGAACAGCGTGCGGTCGGAGCTTTGGTTTGCGAGTGAAACCAGCTTGCTCTTCTCGCCCGTGATTTGGACGTTTTCGTGAACCTTGATCAGGTTCGTCGTTTTGCCACAAAGCGCCGGGCCATAATACACAATTTTGACCTGGATTTCCTTGGAAGCTTGATTGATGAGCGCCATAATTTATTGAACAGTTTGAGCCAAACATTTTGCCACCGCGCCAAGCTGCGCACTGGGCAGCAATTCGCCTGGTTTCCCAAGAATCGCGAGAAAATTTTTGCCCGCTTTTAAAATCTGAAACGTTTTGTTTTCCAGCTTGAACGTGAAGTTCTCGCCCTCTCCCAATTTTAATTCGGTGGCGTATTCCACGAACCGGCGGTGCATTTGCGGGATGAAGGCGGCGACCGAATCCGCCTTCCCTTCACCGCCCCATTGTCCCGCGATCAGCAACCCTTCAGAATCGGAAATTAATGCACCCGCAACCCCCTGGAGTGCGGCGCAATTTTCGGTAACTTCACTGAAACTCCAGTTCGATTTCCCCGGTTTGTTGAAAATGCTCTCGAAACCGAACGGTTTCTCAACCGGCTCCCCTGCTGCTATTGGTGCCGTTCCTGAAATATCGGCGGGAGCTGGAGCCTGCTCCTCTTCTTTTACTTCGGTATTTGCCCCGATTCTCGAAGCCA
>JBQCGE010000226.1:0-5510 GCA_051955955.1 Verrucomicrobiota bacterium | reverse complement strand
AAATATTGCGGGCAATCCTTCAATCAATGCGTGGAAGTTGCCCGGTAAAGATAATCCGTCCGTTACGATCAATGGCGGCGATCAACCAGTTTCAATCACCACTTTGACGCTTCCGGCGAAAAGCATTTCGATGCATCCCTCACCCAAAGCAGGCGTGGCAGTGCATTGGACCGCTCCTGCAAACCTGACGGTTTCGATCTCGGGATCTCTGGCTGATTCCGATGGACAATGCGGAGATGGCATCGATTGGGCGGTGCTGGTTGGAAACGGGAAAGTTGTGAGGACGATTAATAGTGGCTCGATCCCGAACGGCGGAAAAGCAAAAATTGAGAACCACCCCGCACACAGTGTTGGGGTAAACCTGGGAGATTCAATCGAACTCGTGGTTGGTCCCAAAGGTGGTTATGAATGCGACACGACGACGGTTGATCTTCATATCCGTGAAATTTCGGGATCCATGCGTGAATGGAATTTGGCGGTGGATGTTCTCCACGCATCCCGGATCAATCCGCTTCCCGATCGATACGGAAACGCAAGCGTCTGGAGCTTCCATGATGCAGCGAGAAGCAAAGGTGCGGAAATCCCAAACGATTCACTTTTAGGGCGATGGGTTGCCAGCACCAATAAATCGGAACGAGCCGAACTTGCCTGGAACTTGCAGTCGATGCTGATTCATTCGGATATCCGCTCGAACACACCTGAAGCGAAATTTTCGACAGCTCTCACGAATGGCAAATCAGTTTTTTGGGAACCGGTGCGAGCCAGCATTGACTCGCTACCAGATTCCTACGTACGAAAATTGCGGGAAGAAAAAGCGGCTTTGGCTTCAATGAAGTTGCAACTCGGACCGAAGTTCCCAGTCACTCACGGCTTACAAGAAGGTGGCACGCCAGATACGGTTTACGCCGGATTCCATGATACGCATATAAACATTCGCGGGAGATATGATAGACCTGGAACTTTGGTTTCGAGGCATTTTCCCACCGTGCTTGGCGGCGGGGAGCCTTTGCAAAATGTCGAAGGGAGCGGCCGATTGCAGCTAGCAGAATGGATTGCGAGCACCAATAACCCGCTCCCCGCGCGTGTGATGGTGAATCGAATATGGCAGCACCATTTCGGTGAAGGGATCGTGCGCACGCCCAACAATTACGGGAAACTTGGGACGCCACCAACTCATCCCGACTTGCTCGATTATCTAGCGGTGCGATTTATGCAATCGGGATGGTCGATCAAGGCGATGCACCGAATGATGATGCTTTCGGCGACTTATCGGCAGTCGAGCATACCTGACCCGGAGACGTTCAAAGCGGATCCGGATAACCTGCTTTTCGGCCGCATGAACCGCCGAAGACTCGAATCCGAGGAATTGCGCGATACACTTCTAGCGGTTGCAGGGCGACTGGATCATTCGATGGGAGGACCATCAATGCGAGATCTGAATATTCTGAGGAGGACACTTTATGTGATGACCGTGCGGTCTGATAAAGCGACGTACCAGGCGCTGTTCGACGCGGCAGATCCGGTCAGTATTGTGGAAAAACGGATCAATTCGACAGTTGCACCGCAGGCACTTTTTTTGATGAATCATCCGTTTTCGCTCGCACAGGCGGGTGCCCTGGCGGAACGAGCTGTTCATGTTGCGGAAGATGATCCCGGGCGAATTCGGTGGGTCTATGCGCTGCTCTACAATCGGCAGCCTTCGCCACAGGAATTGCAAATCGGGTTGCGGGCAGTGGAAGATTCAAGAAGAGGCGAAGCCAAGCAGTCATTGGTTGAACGATGGGAGCCGTACTGCCAGGTGCTCCTTTGCGCGAATGAGTTTATTTACCTGGACTGAGGAAGGAAGAGATGAAACAAAACTTTTTTGACCGTACGATCTCACGGCGACGGATGCTGCGCGAGGCGGGGAGTGGATTTGGCCTGCTCGGGCTGGCTTCGCTGCTCGCGGAAAATGTTTCCACATTTGGCGAGAGCACGGCCGATCCGCTCGCATTGCGACCGCCTCAATTTCCGGCAAAGGCGAAGCGAGTGATATTTCTTTTCATGTCGGGAGGGCCGTCGCATGTGGATACGTTCGATCCCAAGCCTCGTCTCATAAAAGACAACGGGAAACCACTTCCATTTGATAAACCTAAACTTGAGCGGACCAAAACGGGCAACCTGCTGCAATCGCCCTGGAAGTTCAATCGGCATGGGCAATGCGGAACGGAAATCAGCGAGCTGTTCCCACATTTGGCGCGTCGGGCGGATGATCTTTGTGTCATTCGATCGATGGTTGCGGACAATATTAATCACAACGGCGCATGCCTGCAGATGAACACTGGAGAGCAGGCCTTCTCAAGGCCGAGCCTGGGATCCTGGCTGACTTATGGATTGGGCACTGAAAACCGGAATCTCCCGGGGTTTATTGTGATCAGCCCCTCCCAACCGGCGCAGGGGGCACCACTTTGGAGTTCGAGTTTTCTGCCAGCTTCGTATCAGGGGACATTAGTTTCGGATCTGAAAAACCCGATAGCGAATTTATCAAATGATCGATTTTCCACCCTTGAGCAGCGCCGACAACTGGATTTGCTCAAGGAATTGAACGAACTGCATCGGGACCAGCGGGAGGAAGACAGTCGTTTGAGCGCGCGGATCGAATCGTTTGAACTCGCGTTTCGCATGCAGATGCAAGCTCCGGAAGCATTCGATGTGGAGCGCGAATCGAGCGAAACGAAAAAGCTTTATGGGATTGGGGAGTCAGCGACCGACATTTTTGCGAAGCAATGCCTGATGGCGAGGCGCTTGACGGAGCGGGGTGTCCGAATGGTCCAGGTGTATCACACACAGACGGTGAAAAGGAGCAGTTGCCAGCTTTGGGACCAGCATGGGGGGCTGCGGGAAGAATTGCCGAACAACTGCGCCGCTATCGATAAACCGGTCGCGGGGTTGATTCATGATTTGAAGGCGCGTGGCTTGCTGGATGAAACGCTGGTTGTTTGGGGCGGTGAATTCGGGCGGACGCCGACGGCGGAAGGTACCAATGGCCGCGAACATCATCCATTTGGATTTTCAATGTGGCTGGCGGGCGGCGGCATCCGGGGAGGATTGGTGCATGGCGCGACGGATGAATTTGGCTGGCATGCGATTGAAAATAAAGTGCATGTCCATGATCTGCACGCGACCATTCTGCACCTCATGGGGATTGATCATGAGAAATTAACCTACCGATATAGTGGTCGTGATTTTCGGCTAACCGATGTTGCGGGCCGGGTGGTAACGGAGATTTTGGCCTGAAACACCCAATGCGATTTCAATCACCGGATTCAATCAAATAATAAATAGTGTCGGGTCGCAACCCGATCAGTTCAGCGCTGCCACTCCGTTGAAGCCGAGTTCCATCCAACTGCAAGGGGGTCACCGAGAGTTTCTTTGCGTCTTCTCGCTTACACCAGATTTTTCCTTCAAGATTCCTGACCATCCAGGGATCCCTGCCAATTGAAATAATCTTCTGCATCTGCTCCGAAACGTGCTCCGTCTTAAAGCCGGTTGGCTTTTCTTCGGACATGACCTGCAACAGCATCTTTTTGGATTTTGTGAGGGGCTGGCCATCCATTGCCACGACAACCATTGCGCCCAAATCCAAGGGAGATTCGAATTCAAAATTTGTGGTTTTTATTTTGCCACCGGCTTTTAAATTTCCGCAAAAGCCCTGGGCTTGTTCGGCATTGATGACGAGTAATCCGGTGTCGTAATCGAGATTCAATTCCCCTGTTGTGCTGGTAACCTTCTGCTTTTCCGTGTCAATGAATGGTTTTAAGTCGGCAACCTTTGTGGAGGAAGGGCCGGCGGTAAAGTGAACTTCAGCCTTGCCAGCATAATGAAGCAGAGGGCTGATTGTCTGGCCGAGGTCGACTTCCCTTTTTTTGTCTAAATCTTTGAGGCGGAGTTCATCAAGCGCAGCGTCTTGAGGAAGGGGCGTGCCTTCCAGATGCATGAGTTCATTGGTGCCCAACGTGACCTGGGCCAGAACTTTGCCTTCTCGCACCAAACCTTTGCGATAAATTAAGGCTGCGGCCGGGAATTGGCCGATCATGACGGGGCTCATTAGCGTCCAGGGTTGCATGAAATAGCCGGGTTTCACGGACCAGTGCGCGCCATCAAAGGCGAAGTGCACGATGGCATCGCTGCCCTGCAAATCACCGTAAGCAGCAAAATAAAGGGGGGCTTCAGTGCGGTAACGATTGGGACGATTCCATGTAGTTTCTGAAATCATGGACGGCTTGCCATTATACTCGGGATCCATTGCGGGATGGACAACTTGGCGCGGTTTGCCTGGCAGTTCAGCATCGAAATGGAGAGCGCTGCGATCCATGAACAAGTGTCCATCACGGATGGACCATTCGGAATTTGGACCCCGCAGATTTGAACTGAAATAACCATGACGGTCGATGAAGTCTGTGTCGGAATAGGTCCACTTCTCGATTGGTCCAAGGACACGAGGGCTTGCGGTTGACCAATTCGAGGCAGTGATCACTCCCTTGAAGCCGAGCGAGCGGAGGAATTGATAAGTGTCGTCATAGAACCTTTTCTGCAATTGCGCGAGAAACTGGACTGTGTCCTGATCACGGGGTGATCTTTCATTGAAAATGTTCCATAAGGGGCGAAAACCGAGTTGGCCTTTCTCCAGATCGTCCTCCTTCAGCCGCAAATTGTTCCATGCGGCAAAAGCCTTCTCGATGGAGCCATATCGTTCCTTGACCCAATCACCGAACATTTTCTCCAGAAGATTCCATTGTTCCCGGGGTAGATTTTTTTCCGCGAAGGTCCAGAAGAACAATGAATCTTCGTTCTGAATCTCAAGTCCCGCGATAGCGAGTTCATCCACCAACTTTTTGCCGGTGGTGGGATCGGGCGTCGTGAGAAGCGCTTTCCACCAGTTGCGATATTGAGCCTGAAAATCCTTGTTGAAGAACAAAGCGGCGAAAGGATGCTGCTTGCCATTGTAGCCGGCGAGGTATTGGTTTCCGGACTTGGGACTGAACCAAAGGGGGAAATAAATGGAGAAATAAGAGTAAATCCCCTGCTCTTTCAAAGCAGCGACGATCTCATGAGCATGGCGGGCTTTTGCGGGGTCGACTTCGCCATTTTCATCGAAGTAGCCGGAGTGGATGCGAGCGAGGTTCACTCCATATTTTGCGAGCACGCGGCAGGCACGCTTCAGTTCATCTCCTTTCAAATCCTGGGGTGGGCCGTTCACTCCCCAGAAACGGATCGGCTGAGAATTGCCAGCGTGAATGAAATCGCTCCCCTTGACGTCAATTGCGCCATGTTCACCGGCAAACTTTTCGTTCAACACACGCAGGTCAATAGGTGATCCGAAACCGTCCGTGGCGGGCGAGAAGTCGAACCAGCCTGATTCAGAGGCACTCGCGGCAGCAATGCTCAATTGGAACGCGAGCGCAAGGGTTGCAAAATGAGATTTCAAGAGGCCAATTTGACGAAACGGTTGGAAATTCGCAAAAAAATTC
>JBQCGE010000225.1:0-2923 GCA_051955955.1 Verrucomicrobiota bacterium | reverse complement strand
CATTGAGATTGCTCTGTTGAACCGCGGCCATTACCTCCTCAAGAGTTACACGGGAGGCGCGCATTTTTGTTGATGAAACTTCGATTTGATACTGACGCACAAAGCCGCCGATACTCGCCACTTCAGCAACACCCTGGACCCCGTTGAGTTGATAGCGCACGAACCAATCCTGAATGGCTCGCAATTCGCCGAGATCGTATCCTTTCAATTTTCCGCCTGAGTTTGCGCTTTGGGCGAGACGCGATTCATCTACGTCCAGGTAGTATTGATATACCCAACCTAAACCGGTGGCGTCGGGCCCAAGTTTTGCAGTAACACCAGAAGGGAGGACATCACCCAAATAATTCAACCGTTCCAGAATTCGTGAGCGCGCGAAGTAATTATCGATGTCGTCATGGAAAATAACGGTTATGAGCGAGAAACCGAACATTGAATTTGCCCGTACGGATTTCACGCCCGCCAGGCCTTGCAGATTTACGGAGAGCGGATAGGTAACCTGGTCCTCAACTTCCTGCGGGCTTCTCCCTGGCCAATCGGCGAACACGATCACCTGGTTTTCGCTTAAATCGGGTATGGCATCGACAGGAACGCGATATAAAGCCATTACTCCACCCACGGCGAGGAACATCATCGCGCATGCGACGATGAAACGGTTCCGCAACGACCACTCTATTAATCGATTAATCATCGCTTTCCAGGGTTGACCTCGCTGCCGCAATCAATCATTTCACTGCCACAAAATGGATTGCGCAACGGCTGGCTGAGTTGAACCCACTGGGCTGCTTTTCCGGGGGCGGGATACATGGGGCACTTGTAAACATGCACTTCAATGGAGTTGCCGCCCGCTTTGATCGCTTGACCCAATTCGGCGACCGCTTTGCTAAACGGAATGAAAGCCTTTCGCGCCGCATCCAAGGTTTCAGCGGGCTTTAACGCGGAACTTTCGTTGATGGCCGTGATGGATTTTATTGCCGGTGAGTTTGTGCCCAACGCCTTGTGCAGTTGCTGGACTCGATGCTCCACATGAGTCACGGCTTCGTTGTAACCGGCGAGATTATCGGCGGCCAAATGGGATCCTAATTCGCTTGCGAACGCGAAAAACTGCTGCGCTTGCTTCAGCTCGTATTCGGTTAAATGGACCCCTTCAGCATGATCTGCATTAAACGGTTCATTTGGAATTTGCGTTATCGCCTGGCGGTTTAGCTCGGCCTGACTGTCCAAAAGGAGATTTCCATTGCTCACCACTTTTTCGCCCTCGCTCAGACCTGCCACCACTTCCCACGAATTTTCACCATGGCGGCCAAGTGTTACCACACGGTTCTCGTATGCATTTCCTCCCTTATCGACAAACACCCGGGCCTCTCCCGCAGGGCGCAAAACAGCGGTGCGCGGGATTGCCAGGACCGGGGCAGTTTCAACGGTGATCGTGCCGGTGGCGTAGAGGCCGTTAAAAAGTTCGCGCTGCTTTTTACCATTGATTTCCACCAGTGGATTTTCCAGTTCCACCCGCGCTCGCGCGCTTCGCGAAGTTTCATTCACGTTCTGAACAATAAAGATGACCTTGCCTTTGAATTCCTCGCCAGGCTTTGACGGAGTGCGAACCACCACCTCCTGACCGGGCTTAATCCAGGGCAAATCCTGCTCGTAAACTTCGAAGCGAAACCACATGCGGGATAAGTCGGCAATCTCGAATAGCTTTTCTCCTTCCTTTACGTATTGTCCTTCGTAAACCGCTCGACTCACCACCGTCCCGCTCATGGGGGCGATTACTTGTGTATTTGCATTTGTCTCGAATGCATTCTCCGCTTTGCCCAATGCAAGCAATTGATTTTCAGTAATGCCAAGCCGTTTCAAACGATCTCCAGCATCCCGGACCAACAGTTCATGCTCTTTCATAAGAGCCGCGCCTTCCGCGAAGTTGGTTTGCCGCAGCAAGGCCTGATATTCCCGCTGCGCGGATAAAAGGAGTGGACTGTAAATCCAGGCGAGCGGCTGGCCGGCCTCAACCTCGGCACCGACATAATTCACAAAGAGCCGATCAATACGCCCATCCACGTAGGAGGAAATCACCCGATTTCGCGTTTCATCCGATTCGATTCTTCCGGCGGCTTGAATTTCTCTGCGCAATGGCTGGACCTTTGCCTCAGTCGTTTGAACGTTAATTACATTGA
This sequence comes from Verrucomicrobiota bacterium, assembly GCA_051955955.1. Taxonomy (GTDB): domain Bacteria; phylum Verrucomicrobiota; class Verrucomicrobiia; order Limisphaerales; family SXQI01; genus DASVNK01. Next base: position 752 of record JBQCGE010000225.1, on the reverse strand, counting down.
CTGCGGTGGGGCTCAGGCTGACCACGTCTGAACTGACCGCAACACCACTCTCCCCTTCGTAAACGGGGGTCAGCTTCATGCCGCAGATCGTGCAATTCCCTGGTTGATCCGATTTGATCCACGGGTGCATCGCGCATTGGTAATTGACGATTTTCTTCCCGGGCGCACTCGCCGCCCCGGTTGCGGTGGAGGAACTTTTTTTCCCGAAGTACCAGCCTCCAAAAGCCACAAGAGCCATGGAGATTACGGTTATAAATAATTTCAGTGCTTTCATTTGCTCTTCTCCGCTGAATTCTGATTGGAAGTGCGATTCATCCCGTTCATTGGGTCGGCTGAATCCGATGATTGATTTTTGTCCTGAAGCATCTGAAGGGCTTCCAGATCCCCCGCGCCGCAACAGAGGACCAGCTCGGAAAGGGCGATATATTGATCAGCGACCGCGCGGTAATAACTGCGCCTGCCTTGGACCAGGATTTGTCGCGCCTCCAGAACTTCCGGCAAGGTGGCCCGGTTCGCCCGCCATGCAGCCTCTATTCCTGCCAGGGCCAACTCGCTTCGAGGAATGATCTCATCCCGATAGAGCAAAGCTTCACGCCGGGCGTTATCAATTTTTGAAATCATGTGGTGCAATTCCTCACGGGCCTGGTGCGAATAATCCTCAATCAAGCTTTCCACTTCGTTCACTCGTGCTTTTTCTCGATTGTGCGCCGCCCGGTATTTATCCCGATTGAGCCATGGCAATTTCATTTTCA
>JBQCGE010000224.1:0-6215 GCA_051955955.1 Verrucomicrobiota bacterium | reverse complement strand
TCGCGAAAAGGTTCAGGGCTGAGGTGGTGCTGGTTCATGTCATTGAACCAATGGGAGCATATGGGGCTTTTGATTATTTGCCGACACCGGATGTTGAAACAGAGATGAAGCAAGGGGCGGAGGAACTATTATGCCGAGTGCAACGCGAAGCCTTTCCAGAACGAATGGATACGGAAGTGATGATCCGATTCGGAGTGCCATTCCAGGAAATCACACGCGCAGTGAATCTTTCTGAGGCGGACCTGATTATACTGACAACCCATGGGTTGACCGGCTTCAGCCACGCGCTGCTGGGCAGCACGGCGGAGCGGGTAGTCCGTCATGCGAGTTGCCCTGTGCTGGTGGTGCGTGACCGGAAGGCAAATTCCTAAGCCGCGTATCGTAATCAAGTAAATCCGCAACGAACCGTGCGTTTTACTTTAAGCGAATTTCCGCCATGACTGGAAAATGGTCGCTTGGGAATTGTGAGCCTTGCGAGCAGGTATCGATTTCGATCCAGTTTGCTTCGATGCCATGACCCAGGATCCAATCGATCCGATCATCGGCTTCGCGCGGTCCCTTGAAATTGTGGAATGTGGCAACCACTTTGCCACGCTTTTCGTTCGCGGTGTACCAGGTATCGATGAGATATCTATCGCTGGTGAGGATATCGTAAGCTTTGTTATGGCCTGCACTCGCGTTGAAATCCCCCGTCACGATGATGGGAATGGATGGGTCGAGCTTTTTCACCCGTTGAAGGAGCAGTTCCGCTGATTTCTCCCGAGCGGTCTGGACCTGGTGATCGAAGTGAGTGTTCACGAGGTAGAATTCGCGATTATCTTTCAGATCCTTGAAGCGAACCCATGTAACCATGCGGCGTACGCTATTGCCCCAGGTGGTAGAGCCAATGACATCCGGAGTGTCCGAGAGCCAGAAGTGATCGAACTCAATCGGTTCGAAGCGGTCGACTTTGTAAAAAATGGCCATGAACTCACCTTTACTGCCGCCTTCGCGACCGAGGCCGATCCAGCGGTATTCGGGTTGGTCATGCGCAATGTCCTTCAGTTGATGATAGAGCCCTTCCTGAGTGCCAATGAGGTCGGGGTTTGCGGAGTCAATGCAGTGTTTCATCACAGGCCGCCGTTCCGGCCATGAGTTCGGCTTGGAATTGCTGGCGTAACGTAGATTGAATGTCATTACTTTCAGAGCCGTTTCAGCTGCGATGGAGGAGCAGGAAAATGCCATTGAGAGGGCCAACGCCATGAACACACGTTTGAGATACATGATGTGAACTGTATAAAAATCTTTCCAGGCAGAACAGCATTACTTCTCCGCCTGAAATCGCAGAACCACATTTAATGAAGGAAACGGCCTGGTGGAGATGGAAGAGCCATATTCGACAATAAGGGCGATGTGGCCGATGCTGTTTTACAGGCAGTTGCCTGGCAAGTTTGTTCGTCGAGAAAGGCAGGAGGGCGATGCTAAACTGGGGAATAACAAAAGGAGAAGGAATATGATTACTGAAAAGCAGATCGATGAAACCCTGGCCGAGTCCTTTCCGGCAAGCGATCCGCCCTCATGGACATTGGGCGTGGAGTCTGAGCGGCGAAAGAAGTCCACTCAATATCCTCGTTTGGAGCCGACTAAGGAACCATCCAGGCGCGAATCGAAGGCCTAAGTTTTGGGAAATCCTGGTGTCTGCACACCATGGCACCTTGTGTCGGTTCTGTAATTCTGCCGAAACGAATTTGGGACCACGTTACCCCTTAATTATAGTTGTTTCGCGGATTTCCAGACAAATTGCGTTGCCCCCTCCAACACTGCCGCGCAGAGTAAGCGTTGAATGCACGACCTCAGTGTTTTAGTTACCTTTGCGGTTGGTCTCGCGGGCGCTTTATTGTTTGGTTACATCGCCGTTCGGCTGAAAATTTCACCGATCATAGGTTATCTCGTGGCTGGTATTGCAGTCGGTCCGTATACGCCGGGCGTAGTGGTGAATCGTGGGGTGGCTGAACAATTTGCCGAAATCGGGGTAATTCTATTGTTGTTTGGGATTGGTCTGCGCTTTCACTTACGAGAATTAATCGCCGTCTGGCGTATTGCGCTGCCGGGCGCACTGATCCAAAGCGCGGCTTCGACCTTCGCCCTCGCCGGGGGATTGCATCTATTTGGGTGGAGTTGGACATCCGGATTGATTTTGGGAATGGCGATTTCAGTGGCGAGCACGGTGGTGATGGCGCTGGTGCTCGCGGAATGGCGCGACCTGCACGCACGGATTGGCCACATCGCGATTGGATGGACCGTGGTGGAGGATATCCTGACGGTGGCGCTGCTACTTCTACTGCCAATTTTATTCGGCCAGGATTCAGCGAGCAAAGAAAACATCGGCGCGGTATTGGGAGTGGCAGGACTGAAGATACTTGGGCTCGTTGCCGTGGTGGTCGTCCTGGGAAAGTGGGTTATTCCCTGGGCAATGGAACAGATCGCGAGAACCCGGTCGCTCGAGTTGTTCACGCTGGCGGTGCTGGTTTTAGCCGTGGGCATTGCCGTTGGTTCGGCGAAATTTTTTGGAGTTTCGATGGCACTGGGTGCTTTCCTTGCCGGCCTGGCAGTGGGCCGCTCTGAATTTGCAACGCGCGCGGCGAATGATGCGTTGCCGATGCGCGATGCTTTCGCGGTTTTGTTCTTCGTTTCCGTGGGCATGCTTTTCGACCCGAGAAGTTTGATTCACACGCCGCACATTATTGGTTTGGTGTTGTTGGTGGTGGTCGCGGTCAAACCTTTGGCGGCAACCATGACGGTGCGATTGCTCGGCGAGCCGTGGCAAAGAGCATTGCCAATTGGGGCGGCCTTCTCCCAGGTGGGTGAGTTTAGTTTTATTCTGGGGACGGTGGCGCTTAGTTTAGGACTCATAAATGAAACGGGGTGGAACGCCATGGTTGCGGCCTCCATCCTTTCTATCGCGGCCAATCCTTATATATATAAATGGGCGCGCCGCCTGGCCACTTCGAGAAAACAGGTTTCAATATTGGCACCCGTTGGTGAGGGGCGCGAAATCCAACCGGGGAGGTGCATCCTCGTTGGCTTTGGCCCGGTCGGACGAATCGTGCACCAGCTTCTGCTGGTTACCGGTGGCGAAATAATCGTGATCGATTTAAACCTGGACGCGGTTCGTGAAGTGCAAAACACAGGCCATAGCGCGATTTATGGCGATGTGCGGAAACCTGGAACGCTGGTCGAGGCGGGCATTCAAACAACGGAAACGCTTATCCTCAGCGCTGATATTGAAGACGCTCCAGATATTATCAAACAAGCCATGGCGTTGAACCCGGAATTACGAGTGCTGGCCCGGTGTGCTCATCTTCGAGGAGCGGCCGCTTTGCGGGAAGCGGGCGCTGATTTTGTAGCTGCTGGTGAAGCGGAGATTGGGGTGGCGATGACCGACGCGGTGATTTCGCTTCGAGCGGCCAAGGGACATAAATCCGATGCGGATCGCTCGACCATTCGGCGGCAGTTATACCAATCAGAGTTGGCTTGAGTAAGGTGGGGCAGCAGTTCCTATCAAGAACATGCTCGGGATAAACTCCAGGTGACCCATGGCTGATCCAGATAAGCGAAAAGAAAGGAGCGAAGTGAGCGGCGCTCGCAAACTTGAAGTTTACGATCCGGCTCGCGGTGATGCTCCCTTTCATTTAGAGGAACTTCAGGAAGCTGGGTTGTGCACGGGCCAGCGCGTGAACTATTTCACGATTTTGTGGCTGAACAAGGGCTCGGGCCAATGGCATGTAGACTCCAACCGGTATTCATTTGCAGGACCAGCACTCCTGTTTGCGAACCCTTATCAAACAATCTTTATTGAGAGAGAACAACCTGTCGTTGGTTGGCGGCTTCTGTTTCACGCGAACTTTTTTTGCATCGAAACGCACCATCAGGAGGTTGGCTGCAACGGGGTGCTGTTCAACAATATCTATGGCGCGCCCGTCCTACAACTAAACGAGGAAAGCGCCTCCGAGTTCGAGCGTTTAATTTTGTTGATGCAAGCCGAATTAGCGTCGGCGGGCCTGGCGCACTCCGAAATACTCCTTTCCTATCTGAAGGTGCTTCTCATCAAGGCGACTCGGATCAAACTGGAACAGCAAAAAGTTTCCATCGAGGAGCGTCAGCCTTCACCGGAAATCTTGAGCCGCCTTGTTGAATTGGTTGAGCTTCATTACCGGGAGAAACGACGCCCATCCGACTACGCCAACCTGCTTGGCATTTCCGAGAAGGCGCTCAACAAAATTGTCCGAGAGCATTTCGGAAGAACTCTGACCGTGCTCATCCGCGAACGCATTTTGAATCACGCGAAATGGCATCTGCTCCACACTCGAAAATCGGTGAAGGAAGTCGCGGTTGAGACCGGTTTCGCTGATGAATTTTACTTTAGCCGAGTATTCAAGCGCGCGACTGGCATGGCTCCGAAAGCTTTTCGGGAATTCGAAACCCGCATTCGTGGCGGAAGCCATTTGTCCATGTAATTGCGCCATTGATCCATTCATTGCGGCAGCGCTTTCCTGCACATTGCAGGTTTTTATGATGAAATTTTTCGAACGAGCCGCCCGTGCCGACCGTATTGGTATAGCCGTCACCCGACTGGGATTGATTGTGGTGCTGCTTTGGATTGGAGGATTGAAAGCGTTCAAATATGAAGCGGATGGCATTGTTCCGTTTGTCGCGAACAGTCCGTTCATGAGCTTTTTTCTAAGAAAGCCCGCGCCGGAATACAAAATGCACATGAATGGCGAAGGACAGCTTATCCCCGCAAATCGGCAATGGCACCAGGAGAATGGCACCTACGCATTTTCGTATGGGCTCGGTGCAGGCATCGTGCTTTTTGGGCTGCTGCTTTGTGCGCACCCCTGGAAACCGGAATTGGCAACGATCGGCAGCTTCCTTGTGCTCGGCATGTCCTTTATGACGCTTTCGTTTCTGGTGACCACTCCGGAAACCTGGGTACCTGCGCTGGGCGATGCCCAGCATGGGTTCCCTTATCTCAGCGGGCGAGGGCGATTGGTGTTGAAGGATGCAATCATGATGGGAGCTGCAATTGTAACGATGGCTGATTCCGCCCAGGCTTTCTTAAGGAAAAGATCCATGCGGACAGGGCCCGAAACCACGCAGCGCACTGCACAAAATATGGCAATGGAAGCGCCTTAAATTACTGGCATTGATATGAAATCGACAAAGTTCGAAGTAATCGTGCTGGGTGGCGGGAAAGCGGGAAAAAGCCTGGCGATTGATTTGGGGAAGCAAGGGGTTAAAACGGCACTTATTGAAGCAAGCGCTGATATGATCGGAGGGAGTTGCATCAACGTTGCCTGCATCCCCACGAAAGCATTCATCACCAGCGCGCGAGTGGCGGATACAGTTCGGCGTGCCGGTGAGTTTGGAGTGACGACCGGCGAGGTCAAAGTCCAATGGCCGAATGTGCGTCGTCGAACCGAAACGATTGTCGCCGGGATGCGAGAGATGAACCTCAAGAATATGACCACGCCTCCGGGCCTTGAATTGGTCCTCGGGACTGGACGATTCCTCGATCCAAGAACGATTGAAGTTCATCGTGAGGGAGAAGTCGTTGGTATATTCGAAGCTGATAAGATATTCATCAACACTGGGACCCAACCTGCAGTGGCCGCGATTCCAGGAAACGAAAGTGTGCAGGTGTTCAATAGCGAGACGATTCAGCGGATCGATGAATTGCCGCGTCACCTGATCGTGATTGGCGGAAGCTATGTGGGCCTTGAGTTCGCACAAATGTTTCGACACCTCGGTAGCGAAGTCACAATCCTGGAGCGCGGGAGTCAGGTGTTGAAACATGAAGATGAAGACATTGCCAGGGCCCTGGAGACTATATTGCGCGACGAAGGCATCGAAATTCGCCTGAACTGCTCAATCGAAAAAGTCGAACCTGATCCGCTCGGGGCGGCAGTGATTGTTTCCTGTACGGGCGAAAGCATTCGTATTGCAGGTTCCCATTCGCTCTTCGCCACCGGCCGCAGGCCAAACACGGAAAACTTAAATCTGAATGCCGCCGGAGTGGAGGTGGATGCTCGCGGTTATATTAAAGTTAACGAGCGGTTGGAGACAGCCTCTGCGGGGATTTGGGCATTGGGTGATGTCAATGGAGGACCTCAATTTACGCACGTTTCGTTCGATGATTACCGGATCGTGAGAGCGAACGTATTCGGACACGGCAA
>JBQCGE010000223.1:0-3513 GCA_051955955.1 Verrucomicrobiota bacterium | reverse complement strand
CTTTCTCGAACATTTCAGGGACAATGGCGTAAAGTTTTGAGTCAACCCAAGTGAATCTCCCATTCAAAACTCTTGTTAGTGTCTCATTTACAGGCTCATACTGAGACACTTAGACTTTCTCAAAACGGCAAGTCCTGATGGCAAAAGTTTACCCACTCTGTTCATTTTCTGCCCTTTTGGGAATTTTGTTCCTGGTTCTGTCTCAGGCGGATGTCTCAATTCCGGCATGCACCCTTTTTTTGAATTTCCCTGATTCCCAATTGCCTTCAAATCTTTATAATCAGCACGGTTAAGGAGAGTCGTTCGCAATCTTTAAGCGAAACGCGTGTGGCGCGCCGCCCAAGTTCACACCCGCTCGACGTCGGAAAAGCGATCCAATTGTTCACAGCGTCCTTCTCAGGATGCGATTCAATCAAAATGAATATGAAAATGAAAAAGCAGCTGCTTCTTTGCTTGCTCTCAGCATGTGCCGTCGGCACGAGCTCACAAGCGCAACAACTCACCCCTGTCTGGGAATATTTAATCAATCAACCTTCCACTCCCATTCCCATCCTGACAAACACACTGAACTATACGACCGATCTCGAGGAAGGTGTGGGCACGTCAACGATGGATTCACTCGGTGCGCTGACACGATATGACGAAAACCGGCTTTTGCTCGGCATTCGTGAAAACGGGATCGATGAAACTGCAGCGGGTGCGAACCTCGCCCTGGCGGCGCAATATCCTGACCGTTCGCTAATTTGGATTAACCCGACGAATGGCGCTCCAATGGGCATCGCATTGAATATTGGACTCGCGCCGGTAGCGCTCGATCCGGATTTCGTTGCCGCTGGTGGTACACCTGACCAATATTGGTGGGCTTATGCAGTCGGGCCGGATGGCGCGATTTACACCGGCTATAAAAATAAAATTCTCCGCTACACTCCGAATGGCTCAGGCGGTTTTAACACCAGTCCGGTCGTCGTATTCACGCTGACACAGGACGAAATTAATGCGCGCGGGATTGATCCTTCTCTCTGGCCGACATGGCGCTGGTCGCGCCTCAGTGTCACCGGCACAGGCGCTGATTCGATTATCCTTGCCGGCTCAAGCTCAAATGCGCGAGGCAACTGGCTCCTGACCACCACCGATGGAAATACTTTCACCGCAGGGAGCTTCCTCGGGAACGGCGGCGCGGTCAGCCGCCCGATCAAAAGCCAGGATCCAAACACGCCGGACGACATCTGGACTTATGCCGGGATTTTTCCGGGCAATTCAAATGGCACCGATTCCTCCTATGCCCGGCAGATTTCATCACCCCCTTACACCGATAATTTCTTTTCGGATTCAACGTTCCATGCGCCCGCAGATCCGTTTTTGTACACTGTAAAATACCGCAACGACTTTATTGGCGCGCTGGATGCGAACCAGGACTTAAATTATATCGCGGTTTACTCCACCCCAACTTGGAACAGCCGCGCGCTTGGGTTCAGTCCACGTCCGGGATGGCTCGCGCTGGTTTCAAACCAGGGGCGATTTTTGTCCTCGCACAAACTCAATATTACCGAAGATGCAGAGCTGCTTTCGGAAGACCAGGCCTCTCTCTTCCAGGGAACGATTGGCTTCGTGACGCTGAACAAACTTGCCAATGGTGATGTTGAAGTTCTCTGGTCCGGCACGATTTATGGATATGGCCGTTATCTCGTGACGCCTTACGGACCGGAACCAGTCGTGCCCGATGGCGGCATGCCGCCTGGACCCTTCCCCGGAAATACAGTCGGAGCGGCAAACTGGATTGCGTCCAGCGGCACAAGCTTTGACGGCAGCGTCGCAATTGGCCTTGAAGGCCAGGGCCCGATTCCATGGTCGATGAGCCGTTACAATCGCGGGGATTTCGCGGTGCGGCTTAGTCCTCTCGATCCAGCCGCAGCGCAGGATAACTTCGATGTCCTTCAGGAGTTTCCCGGTGAAGGAAGCGCGGCGATTCCTTCTGAACAGGCGTGGAGTCCGAACGCCGAAGCGGGCATCATTATACCAACCGTTCGCACTAATGGACCGATTGATTGGGGTGATGGACTGGGCGGATTTTATGGCGTAGTTGCTGCATCAACCGGTGGATCCTCGGGATATGGCTACAACATGATCACCGGAGAGTTTGGGACTGGTGGAACTGATGTTCAAACCGGCAAAGCTGGCGACCAAAGCATTAATCCAAGCCCCGAAGGAAACTTCAACTTTGCCACCACATGGTTCCCTTACAACCAGGGGTGGATTGGTGCGGCCATTGATAATCCGGATGCTTCTGGCAATTCACGCTTTGCCAGCACGAATTCGCATTCATCCGGCCTTGAGACCAATATCGTTTCGTGGCCCGGCGAACCGGGCGCCCAAAGCGGTTCGTCCGTGCTCACGTTGCCTGATGCAACACCGAATGATGGCATGATCTTCGCCACTTCGACCCAGGGCGGAAGTGATGTGAAAATTGTGTCTGTAGCACCGCAAACCAACGGCTCCAGTTGGATTGTCACGGCGCGCTCCGCTGCTTCAATCGATCCCAGCGTGACTGCGACGAACAACGCCCAGTACCAATTCGTTTATATTCCATACAACGCCAGCAATTTGGTTGGCGGGTATGTGAACCCGAATGGCTCGGTCACGAAATCCTCCGGGCAATTCAATATTACTCGTGCGTCAGCCGGCACTTATAATCTGACCCTGCCCGGCAAAACCGGAACAAACGGAGTCTTGCTGCTGCAAACTGCGGCGTTCCTGCCGGGAAGCACAAATCTGGCGGATAATAACTTCCTCTCGTATCAATACAACGACGATGGTTCTGGCACGAACGGAACATTTGTAATTCAGTCCCGCCACACCGGCGACGCCAATACGTTCCCGCTGACCGATACCGGGTTCTACTTCGCCTGGGTCGACTTCACGAACCCGTTGACCCCAGCGGCGACGCAGGGCTCGGGTGAAGGCCCGGCAGTGAGCATTAGCAAATCCGGAACTCAGGTGACGATCTCATGGCCACAATCGGCTAACGGATTCATCCTGGAGAAAACGACGCAGCTTGGGCCGAATGCCACATGGACGACGGTGGGCACCGTTGGACAGGGTGATCTGGCCACGGGTTACATCGTTCCCGCAGGAACAAAGGCTGAATTCTACCGCCTTAGGAAATAACCTGCTCGATAAGTTAAAGCAGGAGAGGCCGGCATTTTTGCCGGTCTCTTTTTTTGTGCATCTATTGTGCATCTGTTGATCGCCCGATAAAATCCTCGCCTGATGAACATTTCGCGGCTGATCATTCTCTTGGCTGAGGACGACCCGAACGACGTGCTGTTGCTGCAACGCGCCTTTAAAAAGAATGGGATTGAACTGCCTGTCCATGTAAGTGCTGACGGTGAAGACGCAATGCTTTATTTGAAAGGGGAAGGAAAATACAAAGACCGCGAGACATACCCCTTCCCTCGCGTGATTATCACCGACTTAAAAATGCCGAAGTGCAGCGGATTCGATCTGCTCCGCTGG
>JBQCGE010000222.1:0-3452 GCA_051955955.1 Verrucomicrobiota bacterium | reverse complement strand
TCCCGTCTGCGCCAGATTCATAAAACCTACGTGCCTCCTCCGCAAGCCGTTTGGGATAGCTACTCCTGACTTGCTAAGCTGATTTCGCCCCGAATTTCCGGCAACTCACCATATCGGCCGGGCATTTTACCCCAGAGTTGTTTCAATCGCATTTGGGATCGCTAGAAAACAGCGCAGTCCCAGACACACATGAAACAACCAAACTCTCTCTCTCTGCGTACGTCAACAGCCCTCCTCGGCCTCTCAGTTACTTGCGCGGGCCCTGCGCTCCTTGAACACTCAGCGCATGCTCAGGGCTGCGTTGCCGCTCGGGGCGCCGGGCTTACGTCGCATTCCACCCTCACCACAGGTAATGCAGGTGAGGTGCTTCCGCCCGAAATCGGTTGGCAAGTTTCCGTTGGCTATCGCTGGTTCCAATCTGGTCGCCACTTCACAGGCGATCATGAAGATGTGAATCGGCAGGAGGAAGGAAGCCAGGTGGAAAATGATTCCAACTTTATCGACCTGAACATTACTTATGCCTTTACTCCCCGCTTCAGTCTCACCGCGACGATTCCGTTCGTGAGCCACACCCGCTCTCAGGTCGTTCGGAGGAATGATCCGGCAAGGACAATCCTGGAACGTTTTGAGACGCACTCCTCGGGCCTGGCGGATGTCCGTCTGGAGGGGAACGCATGGGTTATGGACCCAACTGAGCACCAGCGATGGAACGTCCTTCTTGGTCTGGGGTTCGATGCTCCAACGGGGGAGGATGATGCCCGGGATACATTTGAAGTGTACGATCCCAGCACTGGCAAGATTATCGGCGTCCGGCGAACCGTCGATCAATCGATCCAGCCGGGTGATGGCGGATGGGGAATCACTCTCGATATCTTTTCCTACTACACCATCATTCCGAGGCTGAACGCGTATGTAAATGGGGCGTACACAATCACCCCGGAGGAGAAAAATGGTGTTCCGACTTTCCGCTCGAGCCCGTTCGAAGCGGAAATGTCCATCGCTGATACCTACCTTGGCCGGGCTGGTCTCGAATACACCCTCTGGCCCAAGTACGGACTCTCCATAAGCCTCGGCGGGCGCGTCGAAGGTGTCCCGGTAGAGGATGCAATCGGTGGATCAGAAGGATTCCGCAGGCCCGGTTATGCCGTCTCCATCGAACCAGGTGTTTCTGCAATGTATAAAGGTTGGACAGCGGCGGTTTATACACCCGTGGCAGTTTATCGGAATCGCGAACAGAGTATTCCCGATCAACAACGTTCCGCAGCGACCGGCACCAATGTTCACGGAGATGCCGCTTTTGCGGATTACTCCGTCCTGTTTAGCCTGGCAAAGAGCTTTTAATCGCAGCGGTTCCGGTAAATTAGCAAACGAGGAGTCCCATAATTGTGGGACTCTTCTGAAACTTGCGTCAAAATTGCTCTTTGGCGCATTCAAGCCTTGCTTCGATAGGCGCACTTCATACTATTGTGCCAACTTGGCGCGCGTGCTTGCCGGGTATGTAAATGATCCGTTCCTTTGATTTTACAACTCAAGGAAAACTGCACAGTGAGGACATTGAGTTGTTCCTCATGCCCACTTTGTTGGCGGACACAAACTTATTTCTTTGGGTAGATCTGGAAAAACCGACGCCTGAGGAAACAAAATTCGTTCTGGAGGATGTGTTTCATTTCCATCCGCTTTCCATCGAAGACTGCGTCATGGTTACTCCTTCACCCAAAGTTGAGGAGTACCACCCCAAAGAGGACGACCGCTTCGCGCCCTACCTTTTCATTGTTATTCATGCGGTTGATTACAGCCGTCGGGATGGGGTCTTTGACACGAGCGAACTGAATTTTTTCCTTGGGAAAAACTTCCTCGTTACCTTCCATGATTGCCCGCTAAAAAGCGTGCAAAACACTGCGGAAAGATGCCTCAAGAGCACGGTTCACATTGCCCGCGCACCGGATCGTGTTGCACACACACTGTTGGATTCCATTGTCGAGAACTACAAACCGGCGCTCGACGAATTATCCCTGGAAATTGCGGACCTGGAACAGGAAGCGCTCGCTCATCCGAACAAAGAAACCCTCAATCGAATCATCCAAATCAAGAAAGAAGTTTTTCATTTGCGGCAAATTATTGGGCCCCAAAGGGAAGTTCTGGCCCGGTTTGCGCGGGGGGAATTCAAATTGATCCGTGCCCATTTGGTTCCGTATTACCGGGATGTTTACGACGGCTTGTACCACATTAGCGAATTGGCGCAGAGCTATACGGACTCACTGACGGGAATCCTTCAGGTCTACTTAAACATGTCTTCCAACCAGACCGGCGAAGTGGTCAAGCTCCTGACACTGATTACAGTGATCACCACGCCTTTAATGATGATCGGCACGTGGTACGGGATGAATTTTCAGGATATGCCGGAGCTGAGATGGAAGCACGGTTACTTGATTGCTTTCGTGGTGATGATCCTCTGGACGGTCGGAACTTTTTGGTATTTCAGGAAACGGGGCTGGATAGACAAGTAAGATTATGCCCCCGAAATCCAGTTTCCTCGACAAGGTGCTCGGGCGAATCGGGCGCCTCGATGCCGAGGGGTTGCAAACAGTGGTTCAGCGGCTCGCCCGCGAGCGGAGCTTTCTCGAAACACTCTTCAACACAATTGAGGATGGAATCCTCGTGCTGGATGAAAACAGCCGGATTCTTTACCTCAACTCCGCCGTGACCCGTCTGCTTGGCATTTCAAATACGAATGTGGAAGGCCAGCCCGTCTCACGATTTTTTCCCGAGTTGGACTGGGAAGGTTTGCTTGCAATCGACCGCTCGGGGGGCAGTAAAGTCACCCGACATGAATTTGAACTGACTTACCCCCGGCAGCGTTACCTGCTGCTTTACGCGGCACCTCTCGATGGCGAAAAGAGCGGCAGCGCAGGCGTGGCTCTTATTCTTCATGACGCGACTGAAGCGCGTCAAAAAACATTTGCTGCAATCGAGAATGAACGCGTTCAGGCCTTGACGCTGCTTGCCGCAAGCGTTGCGCATGAGATCGGGAACCCGCTTAACGCCCTTCATATCCACATGCAACTGATGGAGCGCGAGGCAAAAAAGCTTCGTCGAATGATCATCCCTGAAGAAAATGCGGGAGAATCAAAGAATGATGAAGCAGATCGTTCGCTCCAGAAAATCCAGGATTATGTTAACGTTGCTCGCGGCGAAATCACTCGGCTTGATTACATCGTCACTCAATTCCTTGATGCCCTTCGGCCCAGGCCTCCCAAGCTGGAAAATTCAAGCCTGAACGATGTGGCACATGAAACCATAGCCCTGCTCAGGCCGGAATTGGAAAATCGCGGGCAGCGAGTCATTCAAAAATTGATGCCGCAATTGCCGGAAGCTCCTTTTGACCCGGACCAACTTCAGCAAGTTCTGCTGAACCTGATCAAAAATGCCATGCAGTCGATGTCGCGTGGAGG
>JBQCGE010000221.1:0-5252 GCA_051955955.1 Verrucomicrobiota bacterium | reverse complement strand
CGCCCATGGAATAACATCGTTGCACCGGATGAAGTCCTCTCCGTGAAAATCCGTGAAATTCCCTCAAGCGGAATCAGCGCGAATTTCATCTGCCGCTTTGAATTAATTGCAGGCACTGAAACGGTCGGTGTCTATCAGCAGCCGCTCCTCGCAAATATTTGGAAGGATGTTTACGTGGCTCGTTCCGGCGTAGCTCGCGGTCAGTTGCTGAAAGATTCGGATATTGGACTGGAACGCCGCGATCTCCTCGCGTTGCGTGATTTCCTCGTCCAGGTCCCGCTCGAAAACCCTTACATTGAATTTCGCGAGAATGTCCAGGCTGGCACTCCGCTCACCGCCCGCGTCCTTCGTCTCCGCGCCATTATTAAACGCGGCCGCATTCTCGACGCGATGTTTCAGCAGGATTCCATGACCATTTCCGTCAAGGCCGAAGCGCTCGAAGACGGCGTCCCGGGCCAGCCGATTCGTTTGCGGAACGTCCGTTCCCGTCGCGAGTTCAAGGGCAAAGTCCAGGATGAATCAACCGCTCTCGTCTTATTTTAAAACCATGAAATTATCCAAGCTCACCCGTGGCGCTGTTTGCGTTGCGCTGCTGGGGCTGGCAAGCGCCGGTCTTTCAACTCACGCCCAATCCCTTTGGAAGGATGAAGCTTCGCGCTCCATGGTTTCCGATAAGCGAGCTGCTGGCGTTGGCGATATTCTCACCATCATGGTCCAGGAGAGCAATACCGCCAGCAAGGACAACAGCACCCAAACTTCGAAACAATCGGGAATCGATGCCGCCATCCAGGCATTCCTCTACAGCCCCGAAGCGAGCGGTTTGCTGACCAAAAAAAGCCAGATGCCCCAGATCAAGCTCGACGCCAAACAAAACTTTTCGGGTGGCGGCAAAATTAACAACAACGAAAAAGTCACGGCACGAATTGCGGTTCGCGTCATGGACTTGCTCCCGAACGGCAACCTCGTGATCGAAGGCACACGCCAGATTTCCTTCGCGGGTGAAAGTCAGGATGCCGTGCTTCGAGGTGTGGTTCGCAAGGAGGATATTGCGGCAAATAACACCATCTTCAGTTACAACATTGCTGACGCCACGATTAAATATGTCTCCAAAGGCACCGTTTCGGATAATCAGCGCAAAGGCTGGTTCACCAAAATCTGGGAAAAAGTCACTCCTTTCTGATCTCATGCGCGCTTTGTTTTTCATATTGGCGGTTCTGATCGCCTTGCCCGTTCGTTCCCACGCGCTCGCCTCGCGCATCAAGGATTTGGTCATGATCTCGGGCGCCCGAGATAACCAGTTGGTCGGCTACGGCCTCGTGGTCGGCCTCGCTGGCGATGGTGACAAAGACCCGGTTTATACCGTGCAGGCAGTGGCAAATATGCTGCAACGTTTCGGGATCACGGTTCCGGCTTCGACGCTCTCCGCGAAAAACGTTTCCGCCGTCATGGTCACTGCGGATATTCAAGCCTTCGTAAAAAATGGCACTCGCATCGACGTTACCGTCGCCTCCATGGGCGATGCAAAAAGTTTGCAGGGTGGCATTCTCCTCCAGACTCCGCTCCTCGGCGCGGATGGAAAAGTCTACGCTGTCGCGCAGGGCGCTCTTTCGGTTGGCGGATTTTCCAGCGGCCAATCCGGTGCAGGCGGAGCCAATGTGCAAAAGAATCATCCCACCGTGGCCACCATCACCGGCGGTGCCCTGGTTGAAAAAGAAATTCCAACCGAAATCGTCCACGAAAATCATATCGACCTGCTGCTGCGCGATCCCGATTTCACCAGCGCCGCCCGCATGTCCACTGCCATCAATGCCGTTTTTCCGGAAAGTTCACTCGCGCTCGATCCCACCACTGTTCGCGTGAATGTGCCTCAGGGGCTTCAACATGCCGCCGTCGATTTTATCGCACGAATTGAGTCGATTGAGGTAAACCCGGACGTTCCGGCACGCATTATTATAAACGAACGCACCGGAACAATAGTCGCCACCAGCATGATCAAGATTAGCAGTTGCGCTGTTTCTCATGGCGAGTTGACCATCAGCATTGCTTCCACTCTCGAAGTCTCCCAACCCAATCCGCTCAGCCAAACCGGCCAGACGGTCGTCACCCCCAAAACGGAAACAACTGTGAGCGAATCCAAAGGCAAGCTCATTCCCCTCCCGGACATGCCCTCGGTGGAAAAGGTCGCCACTGCCCTGAATGCGCTCGGCGTGACTCCGCGCGATATGATGGCGATTTTTCAGGCAATGAAACAGGCTGGCGCTCTCCAGGCTGAATTGGTTCTCCGGTAAAAACAGTGCTATGGAAATCTCATCCTTACAGCGCGCCTCGCTTAACGCCGCCGATATACCCCTTGAACGGCTCGCAAATAACGCTTCCCTCAGCGAAAGTGACAAAATCAAAGAGGTCAGCCGCCAGTTTGAAGCGGTTCTTTTGAAGCAAATTCTCTCCCAATCCCAGAAATCCGGTGTGAGTGGCGGTGCCCTCTCCTCTGGCAGCAACAGCAGTAATTCGATTTACCAGGACATGATTACCGAACAAATGGCCGACCGCATCAGCCGCGGCGGCTCGTTTGGCTTTGCTCAGGTCATTGAAAAACAACTGAGCCATCAATTTATTCACAAAAATTCCGATAATACTTCATCTACTGCCCTCCAGCAGGACGGCGCAAACCTATGATCGATGCTCTCAAAAAATTGATCGCCGCATTGCGCGATGAACTCCAGCAATATGGCGAAATGCTCGCGCGCCTCGATGACCAGCAGGAACTGGTCATGCGCCGTGCGGCTGAGGCGGTGATGCAAACCGTCCCGCTCGTTCAGCATCAGTCCGCAATCATTGCCCAGGCGCGGGAAGTGCGCTTCGGCGCAATGAAGCTGCTCTGCTCTGAAATGGGCCAGCCGGAAAACAGCAGTTTCAAGGATTTAATCCCGCACCTCCCTCCGGATTACCGCCCTCTGCTCGAAGCACTCGTCCAGGAAAATAACGAATTGCTCCAACGCATTCACCAGCGTGCGCGTCAGAACCACGTTCTGCTCACACGCACGGTGGAATCCATGCAGCGCGTCATCAATTCACTCGGGATTCATCAAACACCTCCGGTTTACAATGAATCCGGCGCAATGTTCACCGCAACCTCAAGCCCAGCCCTCTACGAAGCGGTTGGCTGAAATCTATGGCGGGCCTTTTTGATACTCTTGGGATTGGGACCAGTTCGCTTTCGGCTTACCGGAAGGCGATTGATACCACCGGCCATAACCTCGCCAACGTTAATACTGAAGGGTACACCCGACAGCGCCTGGTCATAGCTGCCACCACGACCGACTCCGATATTGGCACAGTGGGCGCAGGCTCCGAAGCGGTCCGGGTTCAACGGCTCCAGAACACTTTCATCGATTCGCAAATTCAGGTCGAAAACAGCGTCCAGGGTTCGCTCGAAGCTCGGCAGGAAGCACTCCAGCAATCCCTCAACTCGCTCAATGAAACGCTCGATCGGAATGGTTCCGTCAGCGCCAGCACAGGTGGTATCTCCCAGGGGCTTTCGGACTTCTTCGCTTCTCTCCAGAGCGTTTCCACCACTCCCGCTGGAATTCCGCAGCGCCAGAACCTGCTCCAAAAAGCTCAGGCTCTTGCCCAGCAGTTTAATTCCACCGACACACGTCTTGCCCAGGTGAATGACGGGTTGAACGACCGCATCGATGCGGATGTTAACAGTGTCAATTCGCTGCTCACCCAGATCGCCAGCCTCAACAAGAAAATTTCCGCAAGCGAATCTTTTGGTGATAGCGAGGCGAATGATTTGCGTGATTCCCGTCAGCAGAAAATCGTTGAGCTTTCGAAGCTCGTGAAGGTCGACACCGCTCAAAACGAGAGCGGGGGAGTTAATCTCACGGTAGGAGGAAAGTTGCTGGTGGATGGTGCGAACGTCGTCGCCTCACTCGAAACCTACGACACCGGCAACGGCAACCTCCTCGTCCGCTCCAGTGATGATGGAGCGCCTCTCAATATTACCGGCGGCTCCATAGGCGGCGCTATTTCCGTACGAGATAACGAGCTCACCAATTTGCGCGGTCAGATTAACTTGCTCGCCGCAACTTTCATTTCCGAATTGAACCAGGCCCACGCCGCTGGTTTCGGCCTCGATGGTTCGACCGGGTTGAATCTCTTTACCGGAGTGAATGCGGGCGATATTAAGGTGAATCCTGATTTGCTCGCCAATCCCGAAAAATTTGCCGCGAGCAGCGTCGCGGGTGAAGCGGGTAACAATGCGAACCTGCTAAAGATGATTCAGCTCGGTTCCGCGACAAACGCTTCGTTGAACGGGCTTAGCTTTGCCAATCGCCAGGCGCAGATCGTCACCGGTTTGGGGCAGGATTTGGCCACTGCAAATCGCGACGTTTCTGATCAACAAACCATCCAGAAGTTTCTCAGCACGCAGCGCGATTCCGTTTCCGGCGTCAGCATCGATGAGGAAATGGCAAATCTCCTCCTCTTCCAAAAAGCGTTTCAAGCCTCGGCCAAGCTCATCAGCATGACCGATGAAATGCTGAACACAATCATCCAGATGTAATTTTTATGCGTGTTACCTCCACCAGTTACGCGGATAGCCTGATCGCCCAACTTCAGGCCCAGTCTTCCCGCCAGAGCACGCTTCAGCAGCAAATTGCTTCCGGCCAGCGCATCCAAACTGCGGACCAGGATCCGCTCGCGATGCAGCAGGTACTCGCCTTGCGCGACGATTCAGCATCGATGACGCAATTTTCCGAGAACATAAAAACGCACCAGGAGTTCGCCACCGTTTCCGGCAACGTGCTCAAGTCCCTCACCAAAATTTTGGATCGCGCCCAGGAAATCGCCGTGCGCGCCGATGGCACTGCTTCCCCTAAGGATTTACAATCCTATGGCACGGAAGTGGGCCAATTGATTCGTCAGGCCATCGACCTCGCCAATACCCAGCATCGCGGTGAATATATTCTCGCTGGAACAAAAAGTGGTTCCGCTCCGTTCACCAGCACCACGGACGCCGATGGGAAAATTACCGCCGTCAATTACTCCGGCGCGGGTTCAACCTCCGAAAGCGAAATCGCTCCAGGGGTGCTCGTCAGTTCACGATTGGTCGGGGAAAATAGTTCAGGTTCAGGGGAGCGTGGATTGTTTGCAGATTCTCGGTTTGGAGCGAATTTGTTCGGCCATCTCATTGCTCTCAAAAATCAGCTCGATAGCGGTGATGTGACTACCATCGCCCAAACCACTCG
>JBQCGE010000220.1:0-5861 GCA_051955955.1 Verrucomicrobiota bacterium | reverse complement strand
AACTCTCGACATTGTGCATGAGGTTGCCGTGAGAGAGCATCGCTCCCTTGGGTTTCCCGGTTGTTCCCGAGGTATAAATAATGACAGCGAGGTCGTTGATCGCGCGTTCGGTTCCAACACTCTTCACGCGTGCATCCCCCTTGAGCGCGTCCAACTCCCGAATTGCAAGGCTTGGAATTCGGCCTTTAATCGCGGCGAGGCCTTCCCGCATTCCGGATTCGCTAATTAAAACCTGGGCGTTGCAATCACTGAGGATATAAGTCACTTCGTCCGGTTTCAGGAAATTGTTGATCGGCACAACCACCGCGCCCGCACCCAATATCCCATAGAGAACGGAAACGAATTCAGGACAATTTTTGAGCCACACCCCTACCCGGTCGCCTGGTTTGATCCCATGTTTTTGGATCAATTCAGCCGTAAGTGAGGATGAAGCCGCGCCAATCTGGTTATAAGTGACTTTTTCGTCTCCCCAAAAAATGGCGGTTTTGTCGCCGTTCTTTTCCAGGGAAGAACAGAACGCTGTAAATAAATTCATTTAGAGGTACGCCTTACATCGGCACGATTTTGTAGGCTTTACCCGTTTTCCCGACCAGTCCATTGCTATTGTTGGTCAGCACATAAATTTCCCCATCGTCATCTCTGCCGAAAGCGACGATGTAAAAGCCGGTTCCATCCGGGTGAGTCGCCGGGGTGATGTCCTGCATCGTCCACTTCCCGTCCTCCCCTTTGCTTGCTGCGAAAAGCACGCCCGCTGGCTTGATCCAAAGGCGCGACCAGTCCGCAAAAATATATTTTCCATCCCAGCCCGGAAGGGCTTTGCCACGATAGACATAACCGCCCGTGATCGAGATTCCTTTCGCTTCCGGATCGTTCGGATGCGCCTTCATGTTTTTGTATTCGAAAATCGGGTCGATCAACGGATCGCCATTAGCTGCGACCTTCGGACAATCTTCGGGGGCGTGGATGGTGTCCTTCGGGTTGAAGCAATGGAAACCTTCGCGGATTCTCCAGCCGTAATTGCCGCCTTTCTTAATAATGTCCACTTCCTCGAAAGCATCCTGGCCCACATCTGCCGCAAACAATTCGTGGCTCCCGCCGGAATCAAATGAAATCCTCCAGGGATTCCGCATTCCGTAAGCATAGATTTCAGGTCTCGCTTTTTTGCCAACGAACGGATTGTCTTTGGGAATGGTGTAAGCTTTTCCATTTCCCGGAGTCACATCGATGCGCAAAATCTTTCCGAGCAGAACCGTCAGTGTTTGTGCGTTTCCTTCCGCCGGGCGCCCCAGCGGCTTATCCGGAGCATCCTGGTCGCTTCCATTTCCTCCATCGCCGACTGACATGTACAAATACCCATCAGGACCAAAGCCGAGGCTGCCGCCGTTGTGGTTGAAATACGGTTTGTCGACCTGCAGGAGCACACGCTCACTATCCAGGCTGGCGCTCGGTTCTTTTTCATCAGCGGTAAATTCCGAGAGCTTCAAAGTGCTGTCCCATCCCGGAGGCGCGCTACTCCGCAAAGGGGCGCTATAGACGACGTAAAACTTTCGGTTTTCCGCAAACCTGGGATGCAGAACAATGCTCAGCAAACCCCGTTCATCAAAACCATTTTTCAGGCGCACCAGGTTGGGCCGAAGGTCGAGAAAGACCCGGTTTTCCTTGCCGGGCGATGAATAGTAAATCACCCCCGCCTGATCGGAAATCAGGAAGTCTTTCGTGCCTGGATAGGAGACCAGCGCGGTCGGTGAGACAAAGCCCTCCGCGACTGGTTTCAAGCTGAACTTCGCCAGTGTTTCAGCGGCCTGTGCGGGCGCCCTGTTCGATATCGCGGCGCAAAGCACGGCGGCCATTGTCAGTTTCCTGATGTTCACGCGCGGGATTATACGGAAATGCCGGTTCCGAGCAATGCCCTTTTCTTTTGTTCATCGGGAAACGATATTCGGGGTGATGCAAAATCTGGAGACAGAAAAGCCAGCCATCGAAAAAATGGAGAAGCCCAAGGTCGATCCGGCTCTCAAGGCGAAGATCGACGAACTGATTGAATTCCAGGGAGGTGGTTACAATGAGGATCTCGTCGAGGACATCGTGATCAGTGCTTTGAAGCTGCTCAAGGATGTTGAACACCGCGGCGATGTGCGCGTTATTCAAACGGCAGTGCGCGAGCTTCGCTACGCTTTTAAAAGCTTTGCCCCATACATGGACAAAAGAAAGGTCACGATCTTCGGCTCTGCTCGAACGCTTCCCACCCGCGCCGAATATCAACAGGCGGTGGAAGTGGCTCGCAAAGTTTCGCAAGCAGGCTACATGGTGATCACCGGTGCTGGCCCGGGCATCATGCAAGCGGGCCACGAAGGAGCAGGCGCGGAAATGAGCTTCGGCGCAAACATTCGGTTGCCCTGGGAACAATCCGCCAACCCGGTAATGGTGAAAGATAAGAAGCTGATCACGTTTAAATATTTCTTCACCCGCAAACTGTCCTTCATCCGCCACTCAGATGCACTCATTCTCTTTCCCGGCGGCTTTGGCACGATGGATGAGGGATATGAAGCCCTCACTCTCATGCAGACTGGCAAAAGCCAACTCATGCCCCTCATTTTGATGGATCGTCCGGGAGGCGCTTACTGGAAGACCTGGGACAAGCACATTAAGGAACATCTGCTCCGAAATCAGTTGATTTCCCCGGATGATCTTTACCTCTATCAAATGACCGATAACGCCGACCAGGCGGTGAAATGGATTACCCGCTTTTACCGCAATTTTCACAGCACACGCTGGGTAAAGGATGTTTTGGTGATCCGTTTGCGCTACACGCCGCAGCAAAGTGCCATTGATGCTCTCAACGATGATTTCGCCGATATCATCGCCGGCGAAAAAATTCACATTACTCCGCCGCTCAAGGAGGAAGTCGATGACCAGGATATGATTGATCTGCCGCGGATCGCCTTTGGGTTTGATCGGCGCCATTACGGGCGTTTGCGCCAATTGATCGACGTCCTCAATTCGCTCTAGTGGAATTTTGCTTTTGTCCGGCAATTTCTCCCGCCACTCTATCCCGCATGCAGACGGTTTCCGCTGAAGAAATCAGCCGCGCGGTTCGAACCGCCCTGGCTGAAGACCTTGGAACGGGCGATGCCACAACGCTCGCCACGATTCCGCCAGATGAAACTTCGCGCGCCGACATGGTTGCCCGTGAAGATTTAACGTTGGCCGGAATTTCATTTGCGGAGGAAACGTTCCGCCAACTCTCTCCTGATATTGGATTCGCACGCAAACGTTCCGATGGCGATCTTGTTTCGAGAGGAGAAGTCATTTTGGAAATTTCTGGCAAGACCGCCCCAATCTTATCAGCGGAACGAGTCGCGCTGAATTTCGTGCAACGCCTCTCCGGCGTAGCCTCACTGACTTCAACCTTCGTCGATGCAATTGCTGGAACCGGTGCCGTGATTCTTGATACACGAAAAACGACTCCCGGCTGGCGAATTTTTGAGAAATACGCCGTCAGTTGCGGCGGAGGGAAGAACCATCGGATCGGCTTGTTCGATTTAATCCTGATTAAGGATAATCACCTCGCTGCCTTGCGCGATCAGAAGCCGAACGCGATCGCGGCAGCGGTTCGTCTCTCCCGCCAAAAATATCCGAATTTAAAAGTCGAAGTTGAAGCCGACACACTCGATCAGGTGGAGCAGGCTCTGGATGCGAAAGCGGACATCATCCTGCTCGATAACATGACCTGCGATCAAATGCGCGAGGCAGTGAAGCTGACCGCCGGCCACGCGAAACTCGAAGCGAGCGGTGGTGTTAACCTGCAAACCGTTAGGGCAATTGCCGAAACGGGCGTCGATTACATTTCCGTCGGTGCATTAACGCATTCCGCTCGCGCGGTCGATATTGCCCTCGACTTCAAGGCATGACCGCTGACGCGCAAATCCTCTACGCGTTGCGCAACGCAGGCGACGAGCACGTCTCCGGCGCTGACCTTGCCGAAAAGCTTGGGATCAGCCGCGCCGCGGTTTGGGCGAGGATCGAAGATTTGCGAAAGCTCGGATATGACATTCACGCCTCGCCGCATGGCGGATATACCTTGCGCTTCGCGCCGGACCTGCTCAATGGCGATGACCTAATGGCGATGGTCGGTCCCGATTCCATAATTGGACGCGATATTCGGGTGTTCGAACAAACGACTTCAACCAATGATTTGATCGATAAACTCGGTCGAGATGGAGTGAAGGAAGGCGTGGTGATCTTCGCTGAATCCCAATCCAAAGGGCGCGGACGCCTTGGCCGCAACTGGGTTTCACCAAAAGGCAAGGGACTCTGGTTTTCAATTCTGCTGCGGCCCCCTTTCCCACCTCAAGCCGCGACGCGCATCACGGTCTGTGCCGCAACCGCCGTTTCGCGAGCGATTCGAAACAAAACGAATCTCCCTGCGGAAATTAAATGGCCCAATGATATTCTGATTCGCGGCAAAAAAGTGTGCGGCATTCTCACCGAGCTTTCTGCCGAACTTGAGAAAATAAAATATATTGTCCTGGGAATCGGCCTTGATGTGAATATCATGAGTTCAGATTTCTCGCCTGAGTTAACACCCATCGCCACTTCGCTAAAAATTGAAGCAGGCCAGGAAATTCCCCGCGCTGAACTCGCCGCTGAAATCCTTTCGCAGCTCAACTACGATTATCAGCAAGTGCTCTCCGGAAATTTCGAAACCGTGGCTGACGAATGGGAACATCATTGCTGCACTATTGGCCGGCAGGTGGAAATCTCGACTGGCGATCGGCGCTTCGAGGGCCGCGCCGAGTCGCTCGATGCGGAAGGCGCATTGATCGTCCGCACCCAGCATGGCCACCTGGAAAGAATCATTGGCGGCGACGTCTCGCTCAAATCGTAGCTATGTTACTCCTCCTGGATATCGGGAACACCCACACGCACCTCGGCCTGGCAAACAGCAATCGCGTCCTGCGCCAGGCAAATATCGAGACCAGGCTCTGGTTTCAAAACGGTGCACGAAGTGCGATTGAGCAATTTATCGGCGAACACAAAATCGAATTCGCTGCTTATTGTTCAGTCGTTCCCAAAGCCACGGCTCGGTGTGCACAATTTCTAAAGCGGGCACGATTCAAATCGGTTGGATTGAATCACAAAAATATCGCGGGTGTGGGCATTGATTATCCCCGGCCGCAAACCATCGGCACCGACCGACTTGCCAATGCAATTGCCGCCAGACATTTCCATGGCGCGCCTGTCATTGTCGTTGATTTTGGAACCGCCGTAACGTTTGATGTTGTGAATGCCAGCGGCAATTACGTGGGCGGCATCATCGCTCCGGGCCTTTCAGCGATGACCGATTACCTCCACGAAAAAACCGCCCTGCTCCCAAAAATCGAAATTCGGGAACCGCGCGGTGTCATTGGCAAAAACACCGAACAGGCAATGCTGGTCGGTGCGGTTCACGGTTACCGCGGGTTGATCCGCGGCCTGCTGCAACAGCTCCAGGTCGAGTTGAAGTCAACCCGACTCCCGGTGATCGCCACCGGCGGTTGTGCCGGTTTGATCGCAAAAAAAATGCCCGAGATTACCGCTGTTCAGCCGAATCTCACCCTCGAAGGGCTTCGTCTGCTCGCGCTGGAGCATCTGCGTCCCGCGCAGAGTTAATGCGCTTCGCGAACCCGGATGGTGTAGCGCTGCGCCTTGCTGTTCATTGAGGTGAACGACACAGTTTCCTGGCCACGCTCCGTCAAAACGAGTGTGTTCCATGGAGTGGAATCAATCGCAAATCCCTGCCCATCCTTAAACTCGCATTGGACCTGCACCTGGATTCGTCGCTCTTCGCGATTGCGAATATTGGCGGCGACCTGCAATCG
>JBQCGE010000219.1:0-3541 GCA_051955955.1 Verrucomicrobiota bacterium | reverse complement strand
GCGGTTCGTGCGTTCGGGCATTTCGTCGTTCACCCGGGGCGGGTTCACGTTTGGCTTTGAAGCTGGCTTTGATCAGCAGGGAACCAATCAGGAAAAAGAAACAGCCTAACGGTATTCCAATGGGTTTGAGGTGCGCCCGGTAATCGGTGAATCCAAACCTGTAAATCCATCCGGTTCCAAGGAGAAGGAACGGGATTGCGGTGAGGCGCAACATCTAGATGTATATCCAGTCCGAAAGGTCCACAGGGTGAGTATAGGCCATGGAATAGCGATGAAAAGGCCAGAGGTTCGGACAACAATCGAACAGATTAAAACCGCAGGGCCAAGGATTAAGTATTATCTCCCTTGCGCGCTTTCCATGGTGCAGGAGGAGATTTGCGGGATGAAGAACCAGGCGCGAATGTTTTCACCGGAACGGGGAATTGGTCCGGGTTCCCTGTTAATGTTCTGCCATTGTAGTTTTGAGAGTTGATTTGTGCCCAGGGTGAGACCGCCGGATTCATAAGAAGTAAGTGGCGGGTCCAATCGCGCTGTCATAGCGCCCGTTGGATGATAGTAGACAAGGTGGGTGACAGTGAAAGGAGTTGGGCCAATGATCTCAAGCTCACCGCCGGACCAGCGGGCGATCGTTTTGGGTTTACTTTTGTTCCAAGATTGGAGGGCATGATCGATCCCCAGAGCAAGAATTGCTGGGAAAATCATAAACAGGAGAAGCCAAAGCCAATTCTTTACATTCATTGAAAGGAGCGTAACCGTGGGAAAGAAGGACGAAAGTCTGAATTCGCTTACCAACAAAT
This sequence comes from Verrucomicrobiota bacterium, assembly GCA_051955955.1. Lineage (GTDB taxonomy): Bacteria > Verrucomicrobiota > Verrucomicrobiia > Limisphaerales > SXQI01 > DASVNK01. Next base: position 2,744 of record JBQCGE010000219.1, on the reverse strand, counting down.
ATTCTCCGACAGATGCCATCCCTACGGGACTCGGAAAGATTTGGGCTGCTTGCTACCAATATGTCGCTCCTACGGAGCTGGAACTTTGGTTTCGTTCGATAGCTATAAACATGTCGCTCCGCTGGAGCTCAGAAGTATTCATTGTTTCTTACTACCCATATAACGCCCCGTACGGGGCTCGTAATTTGTTTTATTGCGGTTCAACCTGGATCCCAGCAGTTACCTTCACTCATCCCAGTTGATGAAGGAGAGTTCGCTTTCTATCTCCGGAGGTTTTTCGTCGTAGGCGCGGAGGAGGAGGGTGCGGCCGTGGGTTTGGAGGGCGTGTTTGGCTTCGCTGGCGAAGAAGATTGCAAACAGGGCGGTTGAGACGCTCCAGAAGAACATGGTTTTAGGCAGATCGGTGCGCGGGGCGAAAAGGAAGACAATGGTCAGGACCATGGGAAAAAAGCTGAGCCGCCAGAATGTTGCGAGCATGGCGAAAATGGGGTGGTTCGTCATGAGTGAACGATAAACTCCGAGCCAGCCGAAACCGAAGATGGTGATCCAGGTGATGGCTCCCATGGCGAGCGGGACCAGGGCGAGTTCGTAGCTCGATTGCAGTGCAAACAGGCCGGCGCTGAAGAGGTTTACGCAGGTGATCGGCCAGAGGAGGGGAGCGGTTTGCCTGATTAAGGCGCGGTGAAACCCGGCAAAAACTTCGTCGATCCCGATGCGGGTGCCGAGGAGGAGTTCGAGCGAGCCGTCCTGGCGGTCGTTGTAAAAAGAGTAAGCAGTCCGTGCGAGAACGGCCAGTTGAGAACCGAAATTCAGGAGGAAAAGCAGGCTCAGGAATTCAACGGTAGCTTTGCCAGAGCGCCACGGCATGAGCCATAGGAACAAGGCGACGATAGCAATTCCGGTGAGGTTATACATGCGCCGGGAGAAAATTCCGCGGCGAAGCATCAGCCAGACGATGGGTTGTGAATCTTCAATCTGCTTTGAGAGCGAATGCTGTGGTGTTGCAGACTTCGATTTTGAACGACTTGAGGACTCGCGCCAGCCGCGCATGACAAAATAGGAAGTCGCGGCAAGGAGAATTGGGATGGCAGCGAGAAAGGCGAGGAGTAGGAGCCAGTAGGTAGGGATGCGGACTCCCGCGACAGTGAAGAATCGGGATTGGTAAAAACTGTCCAGGCCGTAGAGGCAGATTGTGGCCGGGCTAAAGAGCAACAATAAGAGGCTGGTGATGCCGTAAGCCCAGTAGTGCACCTGGCAAAGACTTGAAACGAAAAGTGAAAGGGTGAGGACATAGGCAAGTGTCGTTAGCAAACCGATAATGACGCGCCAAAATTCACCTCCGGTGACACCCCCCGCGAGTTGGCAAATAGCGAGGCCGGGACAGAGCGCGAGGAGGATTGATGCGGGCAGAATAGCGGCTGCGACGAGCTTTCCGAGGACGATATCGGCACCATGCAGGTCAGTGAGAAAAAGAAAGCCGAGGGTGCCTTCTCGCTTTTCGCGGCTGATGCTATCGCTCGTAAGAAAGATTCCCATGAGGATAATGGCAGTTGCGGTGAGCGAGATGAAGACGCGGAAAAGACCTTCGCCGATCTGTCGGCTCCCACCCCACACCATCAAGGCCCAGACGACGGCGATCATGGCGGCACCACCTGCCCATTTGCGGGATCGCATGGCCCATTTGCGCCTGAGGGCGACCTGCAATTCCCGGGTCACGAGGGGCAGGAGGTTCATGGGTGGAGTGTGGCAGGAAAGGGGGTGCTGGTCGATGGATTTAATTGAGGGATTAGGGTAATTGGAGCAGGGATGGGATGTTTTCTTTCTCGTCCGATCTGAGATCAAGAGGTCGTAATTTGATTGAGCCTCCTCTCCCCGGCCCTCGTCCTCCGCTGGGGCGGAGGAGAGGGAGGAGAAAGCGCGTCTATTGGTGGATGGTGCGGCGGATTGGAAATGATACTGCGAAGCCTTTATCGAGATCGCGGCTGCTTACCACAGCTCTGTTTGAAGGCTTTGGGATGAGCGTGGTTGCGGGTGCGGGATAATTCGGGCGAAGTGCCCGTATTGACAGCCGAGGCGGGCGTTTTCGTCGGGAGGAAATTTGCACGGAGGATTTGCAGAGTTTGGGCTTAATGGCACTCTTAGGCATCTATGGCCAATGAGGTTGAGATCAAACCTGGGTTCTTTCAGCGCCTGGGGCTTGCATTCAAGGTTTTGGGGGATGCGACGCTTGCTGGGCGAGTGATGAAGTTGAGCGAGCCAGTCGCGCCTGCCAAGGCGGTTGCATTGCCACCTGAGAAGGTGCATGCATCGGGCCTTTATGTGCTGGGGACGTTGCAGCAGGAAGGGCGTTTGATCGACTTTTTGCAGCAGGATGTCGCCGCATTTTCCGACGAGGAAGTAGGGAGTGCGGCGCGTGTAGTCCATGGCGGTTGCCGGAAGGCTTTGGAGCGAATCGCACGCTTTGAACCGGTTTTGCGCGAGGGCGAAGGGGATCGGGTGACGGTGCCGACGGGATTTGATGCCCAGAAAATTCGGCTGACGGGGAATGTTACCGGGCAGCCGCCCTACAACGGCACGTTGAAGCACCATGGCTGGGTGGCGAATGAGCTGCGTTTTCCCACATTGACCGACACGGTTGATTACCGGGTGATCGCGCCTGCTGAAGTGGAGTTGTAAAAAAGTTGGAATTGTTGGTCGAACAGTAAATCGATTTGGTACAATGGCTGAATACTCGATTGGAATTG
>JBQCGE010000218.1:0-7308 GCA_051955955.1 Verrucomicrobiota bacterium | reverse complement strand
GCCCCCTCGTCGAGTATTACATCTGCGAGTTTGGTTCCGTCGCGAACGGGACTTTCAAAGGCAGTGTTTCCAGCGATGGACACAACTACAACACCTACGAGCACACGCAGGTGAACCAGCCTTCCATCCAACTGGAAAGCCCGTAAAGATTGGTGACCTGTTGCACTGTTCCGGATATGACCGCGGTGTCGAATCCGAAAAGAAGCCCGCCCAGGGAGGCAACCAGGCAGACCAGGATCAATTCCCACGAAGGGGTGTTGGCGCCCCGCCCGGGTTCGGTGGAGGAGAACCGGTCCGCGAGAGTTGATGTTGAAGCGCTCTCTTCCATATTTGATTTGCTATGTCTGTTGCGATTTCCCCTGCATTGCCGCATGCCGCTGCCAGCAGAACCATTGCATTCGGGGAATGTGAAATGGCCCTTTCCAAACGTTGCCTTTCAGCCTGGTGGAGACGCTGCCGTCCCGGTGCAGGTAGCCATACCACTCACCAAACTCCGAATCCGGAAAGCGCGCGTATGCCCAGTCGCAGACACGGTTGAACCACTGGGCGTATTTTGGATCGCCAGTAAGCTCGAAGGCGAGCAGCGTCGCGATTATTGCCTCATTGTGCGGCCACCAAAATTTCATGTCGTGCCAGTACTCCGTGCAAGGCAGGTTTCGCGCGTCCACGTTGTATAGAATCCCGCCATGGTCGGAATCCCAGCCCCTTGCGAGTGACCAGTCGATAATGCGGCAACCCAGTTCGATCAGCCGGGAATCGCCGCCCCTCAACCGTGCTTCTTCCAGAATAAACCACCCGGCCTCGATCGAATGCCCGGGATTTACCACCCGGCCGTCAAAATTGTCGATGAATTCGCCGTTTGGCCCGACCATTTCCAGGACGCATTCAAATTCCGTTTTTAAAAAATCCCGCTCAATTTCGGCAATGCTTTCATCAATGACCTCCGTGCACAGGGGGGCGTTCGTTGCCTTCCGCAATTCTTGTGCGGTCACCGTTAAAATCATCGGAATGGCAAGTCCCTTGGATTGCCGGGTTTCAGGTATGTTTTTAGGGGGCAGTAATCCAGGGGTGCGCAGGTGATTCAGCACCGTTTGGAAAAGCTGGAGAGCTTCTCGAACACAGGCGGGATCATTTGCAGCCGTGCCATACGCAGCCAGGGCGATCACCGCGAACATTTCCGAAAACACATATCGCCTTTTCCGCAGAGGCTGCCCTTCGCGTGTCACCAGAAAAAACATTCGGCCGTCCCGGTCGAAACAATGGCGTTTGAGGAAATCAATGCCGGATTTCGCGTATTGAAGCCACTCCGGTCGTCTCTCCACGGTGTTGTAAAGCGTCGCAAGCAGCCACGCCGCGCGTCCTTGAAACCAGACCGACTTGTCGGTTTGCAACCACGTTCCGTCGCGGTCCACCGATGTGACATATCCGCCGTGCTCCGGGTCGATGCAGCGCGGGAACCAAAAAGGCAGCGTGTCCTTCAGCAATCCATCGCGGAACCTATTGAGCGATTCCGGGCGCAACAATGTCAGATCCGGGTGGGCGCGTGTGACACTCTTCCTGCCAGGTGTGGCGAGATTGGAACCGCTCGCGGTCAGGGACGGCATAAATTTATTTTGGGCAGGCTGCATAGCGGATGACGAAAGCCATACGTTATCGCAAAGATCGTCCTTCACTATGACGCATTCGCGTCATTGAGCAGACCGCTGCGTTGCGGCAAGGTTCAGCCATTCAATTTACCAGGAACGTCGGTGGAAAGTTCACCATGCGCGCGTCTGGTTTCGGCCTTATGGAAAAACAATGACGAACCCGCAAATTTGTCGAATGAGATTTTACCTGCGCCTGATTCTCTGCATGGCCTCTCTCGCCTTTTCTCCGCTTTCGGCCCGCTCCGCTGACGGCCCTAGATGGATTTTCAGTTGCGCGCAGGACAACGATCTTTTCCAAATTCTGTCCAGTAGCGGTCAAAAATGCGAACGCCACGAAACTCCCGCTGAAGCCATCGAGCGGGCGCCCGAGGGGTCTGCGGTCCTGCTTCTCGCGGATGGTTATCCAGGCCGGACGGTTGAACTAAGCGCCGATTTGTTTTCCACCGCGCGGAACAGAAAATTGCGGTTGTATGTGGAATACCCGTCAGCGGTTCCGGGCCTGACTTTCGGCAAACCTCGCACGGTCGTGTGGGAACGCGCTGTTGTGGCCACCGATTTCTTTGGCCCCCGCCTTCCCGCCATGAGTATTCTCTCGCCGCAAAATTGCGCGTTTCTTCCATTTGATGCGCCGCGTGCGCATCTCCTCTTGGGACGGGTCGCCGGTTACGCCACGGCCCCGTTCGGGCTGCCAAAGCAAGCGTTTCCACTTTTGGCTGAATTGCCTCAGTCCGAAACAAACGGGCCGGTGCTCGTCGCCTCCACAAAGTTAAGCCAAATGGTGACCGCGCGCTTCAGTCCCGCGCCTTCATGGGACACGGCCTGGCGCGGAATTTTCAAATGGCTCAATCCCGAAGCTGATTTTCATCTGCAATGGAAACCGACCGTCCGTCCCTCTTACGCGCGGGAAGATCGTTGGCCGAGGGATGTGGAGCGGGAGGCGATGAATCGAGGAGTGGATTGGTTCGTGAAGTCGCGCCTGTTGTTGCACTCGTCCCGAACCAATGAAATCGCAAAAGCATGGGCGGGCGAGGGGATCGCCCCCGCTCCGAACGCTGCCGCCCCCGTGGGCGACGGTTCCCTCGGTTTGTTGGAAGGCTATTATTCCCGCGTCCAGCCCGACGGCAGCCAATTGCAAGCCGTCGCTCTCCGCGGTGATTGCAGTGGGGAAGGCGCCATGGCTCTGGCCTTTGGCGGCAAGGTGACTGGCGACAAACGTTATTCAGAAATCTCTCGAAACATTCTCGACTTTTACTATTTCACTTCGCCCGCTTTCAAAAAAGAACGCGGCGACCCTTCGCATGGAGCTTACGGCTTGTCAGCATGGGGCGTCGGCAGCCCGGCTTGGTATGTCGCCAATTACGGCGATGACAATGCAAGATTGCTGCTCGGTACGCTCGCGGCCGCGGCTCTGCTCGAGGAGGACAGGTGGGACGAGTCGGTCCTGCGCTGTTTGCTCGCAAACCTCAGGACAACCGGTACCCTCGGATTTCGGGGGGACCGCATCGACGTTCCTGAACTCGGTCAAAACGGTTGGGAATACTATTTTCGCCGTCGGATTACTAACTACGCGCCGCATTTCGAGAGTTATCTCTGGGCCTGTTATCTCTGGGCCTACGAGAAAACCCGCTTTGAACTTTTTCTCGATCGAGCCAAATCGGGCATCCGCCTGACCATGAAAGCTTATCCCGATCATTGGCGCTGGACGAACGGTTTGCAGCAGGAGCGCGCACGCATGCTCCTTTGCCTTGCCTGGCTCGTCCGCGTGGAGGATACGCCGGAGCACCGCGGATGGCTTCGACGCATGGCCGGGGAACTTCTCTCACGCCAGGATGAGAGCGGGGCTGTTCGCGAGGAAATCGGAGATCTAAGCCGCGGGCAGATGCATCCGCCTCAATCGAACGAAGCTTACGGTTCAGGCGAATCGCCCTTGCTCCAGCAGAACGGAGACCCGGTCAGCGATTTGCTCTACACCTGCAACTTCGCCTTCCTCGGACTTAATGAGGCGGCCCGCGCGACGGGGGATTCTTATTACGCCGAAGCGGCGGACAAGCTCGCCCGTTTTTTATGTCGCATCCAGGTTCGTTCAGATGCTCATCCGGAACTGGACGGCGGATGGTACCGCGCCTTCGATTATCGCCTTTGGGATTATTGGGCGAGCAATGCCGACGCGGGCTGGGGTGCATGGTCCATCGAATCCGGCTGGACGCAGGGATGGATCACGTCCGTTCTCGCGATGCGGGAGATGGACACCTCGCTTTGGGAGTTAACATCCGGCAGCAAGATCAACCAACATTTCGAGAAACTCCGCCGTGAAATGATACCGGACGAAGCTTTAAAACGATCCGCGGCAGACAAGGTGACGCACCCCGCGATTGGCCGGAAGATCACACTGGAAAAGGAGCCTTCGGAAAATTACGCGGGCGGCGGCGCCTCGGGCCTTCTGGACGGTATCCTTGGAGGGACTGACCACCAGGACCAGGCCTGGCTCGGATTTTTGGGCAATGATCTGATCGCGAAAATTGATTTAGGTTCAGAGATGGCCATCAATCAATTGGAATTGAGCTGCCTGCAAAATGTGCGCCTGGGAATTTTCCTGCCGACTAAAGTGGAGTTTTTTACAGGAAACGATCCGGGCAGTCTGCGCCTTCGCGCAACCGCAAAACCGCAGGCGGACCCCAAAAAAGAAGGAGCGTTCAAAAATTCGCTCCGCGTAAATCATCTCAATGTGGTGGCGCGCTATATTGAGATTCGCGCTTCAAACCTCGGCAAAATTCCGGATTGGCATCCTGTTGCCGGACGGGACTCATGGTTGTTTGCCGACGAAATTATTCTGAACAAGCCCGACGGCCGGTGACGAACACATTTGATTCGCAACCCCGGGTTATTAAACGAGCGTAGCGAATTTTGTCGGAACAATCGGCCGCCGCCGGAGCTGTATTCGCTCTCGTTTTTTAACAGTGTGAAGGAGCCAACCATACTGAAAACTCTCTGCAGCTGAGTGGGAGGCCTCAAAAGAGGAAACTGAGGGAAATGGAGTTTTCCCTGAGTTTCCTACGGCAAGCAGCCAATTCCCACACCAAGCCATTGTGTGGGGTGAAGCGTTTCGAATTGCTGGGTTCGTTCGTCAGATGCGTGCGCATTCCCGATCTGAAAAGTGGCGTCAATCGGCTTTGTCGAGCCTCGCTTAATTAACGGTCGGTTTGCCGCTATGTTGTTGAGACTGCTGTGTGGCAATGAAAACAGAAGTGGCACTCAAACCGGAAAATTCCGCTTACAATCGCGAAAATACTCTAAGTTCTGCGCCATGGCGCGCTCGATATTCATTTTGTAAACCTTCGGTCGTCGGTTCAAATCCGACAGCTGGCTCCAGTTCTTCAGCTTTCAGCTGGGCTCTGCGGTTTTCAGAATCTCGAGCCAAATATTCTCCTTCCGAAGCAATCTTGAACTCGAGTCTTTTTTCCATAAGGCTGTCGGTGAAATGAGGAAGACGAAGATTATCGCGACTCTCGGGCCGGCAACGGAAACACCGGAGATGATCGCGCAGTTGATCCGCAACGGTGTGAATCTGTTCCGCCTGAATATGTCCCATAGCGGGCATGACTGGGTGCGCAAGATCGTAAAGACGATTCGGGAGGCGGCGGTGGCGGAAGGACTTTACATCGGCATCCTCATGGACACCCAGGGCCCCGCGATTCGCACCGGGGACTTGCCCGCGGCGCTGGAATTGCATCCTGGCCAGAAATTCACGCTTACGGTTCGCGGCGGCAAGAGCGAGGAGCTGCATTCGGTGGATGTGAATTACGATAACCTGATCAATGACATCCAGGTGGGCGACACGGTGTTGGTGGATAACGGCGAGATTGAAATGAAGGTCCTGAACAAACAGGACAACCGGATCGAATGCGAAGTCCTCACGCGTGGAACGTTGCGCAGTCGTCGCCACATCAATTTGCCAGGAGTGAAGGTGAATTTGCCTGCGCTGACCGGCAAGGATCTTTCAGATATAGCGCTGGGTTTGGAATTGGGGGTCGATTTTATCGCGCTCTCCTTTGTGCGCGAGGCGAAGGACATTCGTCAACTCAAAGCAGTGATTGAGAAATCGGCTAACCCGCCGCGCATTGTGGCAAAGATAGAGGACCAGGAAGCCGTTAAAAACCTGAACGAAATCATCGGAGAGTCAGATGCGGTGATGGTGGCGCGAGGAGACCTTGGAATTGAATGTCCATACGAGGAATTGCCTATCATCCAACGCCGCATTGTGAAGCTCTGTCTCAAGGAGGGCAAGCCGGTGATCGTGGCCACCCACATGCTCGAAAGCATGGTCGATAATCCGGTGCCGACCCGCGCGGAAATCACAGATGTGGCCAACGCTGTTTTCGAGCAATCGGACGCGATCATGCTCAGCGGTGAAACCACAGTAGGCAAATATCCGCTCAAATGTATTGAGGTATTCAACCGCATCTCCCGCCGAATCGAAAAGAGCGGTGGCGCGAATTATTATGCCGCGGCAGAGCTTGGCACTGACCGCGAACGATTGGTGAAAAGCGCGGTAGTGATGGCGAATGAGACGCGGGCAGCAGGTATGCTTGTGTTTACGATTTATGGGTCAATGGCCCGTTATGCTTCCTGGATGCGCCCGCATTATTCCCCAGTATTTGCGATCTGCCCATCGGTGGAGGTGGCCAGGTCTCTGTCATTGAATTGGGGCGTTTATCCAATTGTCCTTCCATTTTTGGATCAGGAATCTGAACCTCTGGTTTGTGAAGCAATAAAGATTCTGCGGGAAAAAAACCGTGTACGGGAAGGGGATCAACTAGTGGTTATCAGCTCAATCTCCGCTGGTGGCCAGAGGGTAGATGCGATTCAATTGCGTAAGGTGAGTTAATCGGAGTAGAAAGAACGAGAAAATCAATTGACAAAAGCGCGTGGCTTCCGATACTCTACTTACCTGATAGAGATTGTCATTTAGATTGCCTGTATGAAAAAATATTTGGTCGGTTTAATCCTGCCCTTTCTCGCCTTCCAAGTCGCTGCGGCGAACAACTCGCTGCTGAATGTCTCTTATGACGTGGCGCGCGAAGTTTATGAAGAGTACAACCCATTGTTCGTCAAACATTACCAGGAAAAGACAGGCGTTACGCCGAAGATTACGCAATCTCACGCAGGATCGAGCAAACAGGCTCGCGCAGTAATCGACGGCTTGGAAGCCGATGTGGTCACGATGAACCAAACAACCGATATCGAAGCGATTGTTACCAAGGGCAGGGGGTTGGTTTCCAAAGATTGGCGCACGAAGTTCCCGAACAATGCCGCGCCTTATACCTCTACTATGGCTTTCATGGTGCGAAAGGGGAATCCAAAGCAGATCAAGGATTGGGATGACCTGATCAAGCCGGGGGTAGCAGTCGTGGTGCCGAACCCCAAAATTACGGGGAATGGCCGCTACAGCTATCTCGCCGCCTGGGCTTTCGCGAATGAGAAATTTAAGGATGAACGCAAGGTGAAGGAGTTCATGACCGCGTTGTTCAAAAACGTTCCCGTCCTGGATTCGGGCGGGCGTGGCGCGACGACCACTTTCGTTCAACGCGAAATTGGTGATGTGCTGCTCACATTCGAGGCGGAAATCATAACGAACATCAAGGAAATGGGTGCGGATAAATAT
>JBQCGE010000217.1:0-7096 GCA_051955955.1 Verrucomicrobiota bacterium | reverse complement strand
TGAGAGAAGCCTGCGACGGTTTTCCTGTTGGTTGATGTTTTCAGACGCCGGTGCAGTTGCGGACATGTCACGATCATTCACATCATGCAAATGACCGTTGGAAATGAGCAAGTCCTCCCATCCATCCAGATCGAGATCAATAAAGATCGGTGTCCATGACCAGTCGCTCGCGGCGAGGCCCGCATACCAGGCGATTTCAGCATAGGTACTATCCCCGCGATTCCAAAGAAGCGTGTTTCTCGCCACGTCTTCAGCAGCGAGAGTGTCGCCAACTTTTCGATTCTTTGGCTCCCTTGGGCTGTATTGACGCAGGTGTCGCGACCGTTCGCGGCTGAGCATTTCCACTGTGAAATATTCCAAATTTCCATCGCGATCGAGATCAGCAAAATCCACGCCCATCGAGGCGAAGCTCATGACGCGAACAGATTCGGGTGATGCAGCTTTGAAGTGCCCCTTCCCGTCATTCAACCAAAAACGGTCGGGCGTGTGGAAATCATTGCAGACATAAATGTCAGGAAAACCATCGCCATTCGCGTCGCGAATTTGCACCGCGAGACCGTAATCCAGCGCGGGTTCCGCTGGCTGACCGTTTGAATCCAGAAAGAAATCGTCCCACTTCAATGGCGTGTATTGCGAACCCGTGTAGCGGTACAGCATGTCCGGCTCGCCAAATTCAACCACTTTGCCATTGATGATTTTTAACCGGCGCGCGTATCGACCGGTGACCACTGGCTTTCCACCAACTGAACGGGTGGAAAAAAGAGCGCCGTCACGAAGAATGGCTTCGATACCAAAGTATGAAATGTAGAGGTCGAGATGGCCGTTGCCAGCAAGGTCTGCGAGCGCCAGCGAGGTGCAACCGCCATTCGGGGAGAGTCCCACTTGCTGTGCAACATTGGAAAAAGTTCCGTTCCCGTTGTTCTTCAGCAGAGCATTAGGGCCGCGGAACGAGGTGACAATCAGGTCCAATTTACCGTCCCCATCGAAGTCGGCAAAGGCCGCACCGGTTGAAATTTGGTTGGTGCAACTTACCCCTGCTTTCTCGGTGACGTTTTCAAACTTCCAATTGCCCAGGTTCCGGTAAAGCGCGTTTGGGCCAAATTTGTTGCAGAGATAAATGTCACACCACCCATCGCCATCATAATCACCCAGTGCCACGCCGGAACCGTTCATTAAATTTTGGTGCAATGAGTACTGTTCCGGCGGGAGCGAATTGGTCCAGGTTATGCCGATCTGGGCAGAGCTCATCAATCCAAGTCCATCCCGAGTGCTCGGCTGGGGATTCACATGGCGGTAGCGGTAGCCTGGTCGGTCAATCCAGGAATTCTCGGCAGAGATAACAGGACATAGTACGATCGGGATGAACGTACACAAAAATGCGCACTTGGGCCGGTTCACGTTGAACAGGTTGTTTGGGTTAGATGGATAATATGAAATTCCCCAGCCAACGCAAAACAAAAGAGGCCGGGATCGCTCCCGGCCTCTGCGCGTAATACTAACCTGACAAGTTTACTTCACCACTCGGAAGAACATATGCGCTCCCGTCGTTGTGGTGGTGTAATCACCCGTGCTGTTCACATCCTGCCAATTGGCTGCGGCACCAATCGCTGGAGACGATTGGAGCGTTCCGCCATTGGTCCAGGTGATGTGAATGCTGCCAGCCGACTTGGTAACGGTTATTTGCGGCTGTGGAGTCGTCCCTCCGAAGCCCAGCGTGGCTTCCTGGCTGGTCTGGGTAACGCCTCCCAGGGTTTTGAGGACCACTCGGAATTTCTTACCATCATCAACGCTGTTCGTGAGCGAGCCTGTCGTGTAGCTCGGCCCAGTCGCATTAAGGATGTCTGTGAATTGACCACCCGGCAACGCCACCTGCCATTGATAGACAAGAGTCGCGTTCGTCGGGTTGATTGAGGCGGATACATTAAAGGTGGCTGTGCCGCCGTTGGTTGCTGTTGTCACGCTCACCGGATTTGTGAGGATCGTGATGCTTCGGGTGATGAGAGGTGCAAACGTACCAACAACGTTCCCGGTCAGGCGCGAGGGCTGTCCGTTCGTCGGAGCTGGTTCATTTTCCAGACGGTAAGTGGCACCCACGTTATCTCCACCACCACCTTCCTTGTGCAAGGTCATGATGAAGTATTTCTTTCCAGCCGTGAGGGCTTGCGGAGCTGAAACGTTGGATGGCGGTTCGCCACGAGGATCTCCTTCTGCGGGTTGGTTCGATCCCTTGGCCCATTCGCGGAATCCGTTCCATTGTGGTTCGGAGGCGATCAGTTGAGCCGCCGCTTCGGTTTCATCCGTGCTCAACCACAGTTCCCCCTGATCATCGGATGACATGTAGAACACATAATTACCGCTGGTCGGAGGTGTAAACCATGTGACCATTTTGCTGCCGTAATTATCATAGGTATCAACCACGCCTTCGAACCGAGTCCTGAATGTGGTGATGTTAGGCCACGAAGGATAGTTCGTGGTGCCCGTCAGATCGGCGACCGTTCCCCCGGTAAGGTTCAAGAATATTTCCTGACGAGACCAACCCGTTTCCAGGGCTACAGGGAACGTGCTGGTCAGGTGAGCTGCATTGCCTGCATAATCACTAACATCAGCCGTGAGTGTAACATTTTGACCTTCGGACAAGACCGGCGAGATCTGCAGCCGGACTGAACTGTCACTCAAACGGGCTACGCCAACCACTGTCTGGCCTGTGCTCAGTGTAAATGAGCCCGGTTGCAGTGCTGAGTCCGGAACAGGTTCGTTGAAGACCACATCGATATCCGTAAAGGAATATGGCGATGCGCTCACCAGTGTGGGAGCGGCGCTATCCGCGTTGACGGTCAAGGTGGCCTGATCAGACGTTACTGAACCGGTCGAATCGGTGATCTTGACGCTGTACTTCGTACCGCTGTCTGATACAGCAACCGCCGGGATGGTGTATGTGGACCCTACTTCCCCACCGATTGGGGAACCGTTCTTCAACCATTGGAATGTTGCATTTCCCTGGGCGCTCAAATAGTTGAAGCCGAAGGTTGCTGGCAGCCCCTGGTTCAAGGTGAGCGACTGTGGCTGCTTGGTCACAACGATGGTGTCGAACGGGCGCAACTCAGGCCCTGTGATTGGTGCATCACCGTCCACGATGCCGGGGTTCGAAGCAGTGCGCCACGCCACCGCGAGGTTATCGCCGCCGCCACCTTCCTTCATCACTGCGCGGGTGAAGTATTTCTTCCCGGCTTCGAGATGAATTGGAGCCGATTTGCGAGTGTCAGGATTATTGCCCGAAGTCCATGCGCGCGAACCGCTCCAGGATGCCTGGGTAGCAATGCTGACGGCATTAGCCGGATTGTCGTCGGTGCTCAACCAGAGTTGGCCACCGTCGTCACTCGAGAAGTAGAAGATATAGTCGTCGGTTGTTGAAGGGACGAGATATCCGAGGAACTCCACACCATAGTTATTCGCCACATTGACCGGCGTCTCATACGAGGCGCGCGTGTCAACCAGGTCCGGCGTGTTGTTCACATATTTCTCGTTGCTCAACAAATCGGAGACTGCAGTGCCGCCGCCAATGTCGTTAAAGACCCGGCGGGTAATTTCCCCACCCACGATAAAGGTGTAGTTGAAGGTTTGGGAAATCCCTCCCGAATCCTTGAAAGTTACACCGAACGTGTTTGTCGATCCGACTGCAAGGTCACCCGGAGGATCATAGCTCAATGCGGTGACCGGGCCAGTTACAGTCTTGGTCGGTGACACGGTAGCGCCATTGAATTTAAAAACAATGGAGCTTTGATCAACCGTCGTGTCCTGATCACGCAGGGAGATGTTGATCGTGGTGGTCTTCGGCGCGAAGCCGCCGTTTGGGCTGACCTGATCCACGATGGGCAACTTCTGAATGTTCGCTTCCTGATACGCTTTGATCGCGTTTGGATTCGCGGTGTCGTTGACCAGGATTTTTTCGCCACTGGTTGTGACGGTGAAGAATTCAAGGTTCGCCCCGCCGTTGCCTTCATACCAAATCAGGCGCACGGGGTAGAAGCCAGCGGTAGCTGCCGACACCTGGAATAAGGTATCCGAAGAACCGCGCCCACCTTCAAAGACTCCGAGTTGCTGCGCATCCGCTGCCGCTGGATTGCGTCCAGCAGTCACGCGGAAGCCGTCATCGCTATTCACTCCGAAGGTTGTGACACCCGCCGGCAATTGGAGAACGGCTGTGATTTCGGCCGCGATGTTATCGTCCGAAGGATCGTCAGTTGGATCACTATTCACTCCTGGAATCGCCACGTCGGGACGGGAAGGAGTGCCGGAAGTCTGGAAATTCCCAATATCAGCTCCCGGATCGCCAGAGGAGAGCGGCGATTCATTCCAGTTAATGTATCCTGTTTCAACCAGGTTCGGTTCCGTAATGTTGTTCACATAGGGCTGAGTTGTTGAAGGATCAATCAGTGTCCCGCGAATTTGGGATTCGGCGCGAGCGGTGGTGTTCTCAAGCGTTACTGGTGTGCCGGTTTCATCAACACCTGTCACCTGGGAAATGAAGATTTTGAAACCCGGCTTGGTCTTATCCACATCGGCTTCCGCCACATCGGACCCAGGGGCGATTTGAACCACCGGACCGGTGACAAAGCTCCACGATTCCGTCCTGGCAGTTCCACCGGGAGGAGTCCATGTGAGGGTCACCTGGTTGGTGCTGCTGGCCGCGAGGTCTGCCGTCGGTTGATAGCTGACGGTCGCGGTCGAGCCGTTCTTATTGACGGTCGGCGTTACTGTCGCGCCATTCAACTTCATGGAGACCGTAGCGGTATCGAAGGTTGATGCGCCAACGAAATTAGCGACGATTTTGGGACGAACGAGCACACCCGAAGCATTGATCCCTGGCGAAACGCTCGCGAGGTAGAATGGATCCGCAACGCGATAGGATTTGATCGCGGTTGGGTCATTCGGATCATTGATCAGGATCCGTGTTCCATTCCGAACTTCATAGAATTCAACACTGGCGCCGCCGCCACCTTCCCAGTAAACGAGACGAAGGGGATAGTATCCCGCTTCGGAAACGCTGAAGGTGAATTGAGTTTCAGAGACTCCACGGCCCGCATTGAAGAGGCCGAGTTGGGTGGACTGGAACAAGTCTTTCGGGCTTGCTCCGACACCCATGGTCGCGAGGAATCCGTCATCGCTATTCACCGCGAAGGTATAAGTGCCAGGGGCAAGGTCGAGATAACCAAGCGCTTCCAGCGCAATGTTATCTGTGCTGGTAGAGCCAACTCCAGTGTTTACGCCTGGAATGGGATTATCTGGAGTGAAGAAGCCGGCATTCCCGGAGCCGCCGCCGGTCGCTTCCTGGCTGTAATTGATTGCGCCGGTTTCGATGTAAGCAAACCGCAGGTTCGGATCGCCCACCGGCAGGAATATATTTGCCGGATCTGGCCCAACATACGTTGCATCAATGATATTCGCGCCATCCGCGCCGGAAAGCTGCTGCTCCACCGCCGGGATCATATTCGCGTCGCCCGGTCCAGGCCGACCGGCAGCGAGTTGATGCATGTTGATTTTGAAGCCCCGTTTTGATGTGTCGACTGCGCTGGCAGGAGCTTTAATGCCAGGCGGTACTACTACAGTCTGGGCTGATGCGGAACCGGCTATACCGAATGCCGCCATCATCCATAACCATTTGGTCTTTTGGGTTATTTGCATAGGACTGGAACACACGCAGTGGTTGCCACGTGTTCTTTTTTGGGTTTGTGCAGTTGTATGTCGGTCGTGCACCAACCGGCATATTCCCGAGTACAATGTGGCCACGAAAATGCGCCTCGATATGAGGACACCTACTCCAGCGGCCGGGACTGCTTGGGTGCAGGTTCATTGTTTGGGACTACGCGAGATTACGGATTCCCGATGGAATGTCGAGTATTTTTTTCCTGTAATCGCGCGCCTTTTTGGTTCACAAGAGCGGGAGCACTCCTCGCTACTCACGAGACATATCGAGACAACTTACGCTGGTGATACGCGCTCCTTGATCCTGTGAATGGTGATGGTTTTAAAGAGAACGCGTAAGTTCGTCAACCGTAATAGATAAGTTTTGTTGGCACTAATTTATTATCGTTCTCCGACATACTTCGTCCCTGAACTTAACGCAGAGCGGGGAATGCGCTCTAATTCCAAATCGCGAATCCAGGTATTATGACTAAACCAATTAACAGGAACAGAAGCCAAATCCGCATTCGGATCGACCAGCAATTGATGCGGACGACCATTGAACGAGACCGCTGTCATCGCACGAACCCTGGGGCGCCGCCCATACTCCGCCTGCCAGAGGTTTGCCACACGCCGGGCATAACGCCGCAGGTAAAAAGCCTGGTTACTTATATGAATGCCTTTGGAAATCGTGACATCTTTTTGGATATTCCAATACACTTCAGGGAATGAGCGTGACGCTCTCTGAACCATTACAGCCAGGGGCAAGTCAGCGCTTAAAGATTCGAGGTTTGCTGCGTAAATATCTATCACACCAGGTGAAGTGACATGGACTTGCTTCGTCCATAATTGTCGATTCACCTTCCGGGCCGCATTGCTTCCCTGCACGAGTTCGGGATCATCAATGATCAACACAGGCTTGAACTGCGATTGAAAACTAAAGGGCTGCATTCCATCAATGAGTGACCTCACCTGGCCGCTTGGATCGCGTTCCTGCAATTCGAGTAAAAGGCTGGTCATGCGATCCTGTAAATCATGCAACCCTTCTGCGCTTAGTGCGCCGCGTTCCGCTTCGGCGGCGGTGGCTTCCAGAGCCAAGAGTTGGTTCGCTTCTTCTGTCGCTCCGCCAGCACGGAGGCTCTCGGAAAGCGTTTTAAGGATGCTCGAAGATAGAGCACTGACTTGGATCAGACGAGGTTCGCGTCCGAAATGCGTGCGCCAAAACTCCAGAACCTGCGCGTGCGCTGAGGATTCACTCGCACCTGCTGGGGCATTATAAATAATCCTTTCGCCAGATAAAGTATCGGCAGTAATTAACCAAGGCGGCAACGTCTCCCATTTTATAAGAGGTATATCCAGCTCATGATAAAAAATCGGTTCGCCATGCCATTGCTGCCACTGGAGTGTTCCGTCG
>JBQCGE010000216.1:0-5751 GCA_051955955.1 Verrucomicrobiota bacterium | reverse complement strand
CCAACACATGGAGCTTCACCGTCGCGAACTATGGAACCCTGGAAGCCTCATCCAAAGTCACGCCAGACACTTCCAAACCAGGTTTCAATTGGAACATTTTTGCCAATAACACCGACCAAACCACCAGCAACCAGCGCGCCGAAAATGCGCTCGCCGGATTGTTGAAAGATACCGATGGCAATCTTCTTCCGAATTATGCTGATCCAAATGCACAAGGGGCAGCCCGCGACGTGACGACAGCCCCGTCGCCCGAAAACGCGCCCGTGCATTTCGAAATCCTTGGAGTCATTAATCTCACCCAGGATGCGACGGATGATAACGACAACCATAATGGCAACTTCACTCCCGACCTACAAATGCCCGGTTTGCCTGAACTCGACGGAAGCAACGATGGCATCGCGGCGGAAATTATCACTTACATTGAACTTCCCGCGGGCGTTACGATCATGGGCATCAACAGCGATGATGGTTTCCGCACAACCGCAGGAAACCCTCTCGATATCTTTGGCGCGATCCTTATGGGCGAATTTGATGCCGGCAGAGGAGCTGCCGATACCCTGTTCCCCATTGTGGTTAAGGAAGCGGGCGTTTACGCCTTTCGCACCTTGTATGAAGAAGGCAATGGCGGTGCAAATATTGAATGGTTCACGGTTAAGGCGGATGGAACCAAGGTGCTCGTCAACGATACAGCAAAAGGCGGCTACAAAGCTTATCGCGCGCTCCTGGGCGGAACTCATCCTGTGATCAAGTCCGTTTCGCCGCAACCCGTGCCCCGCCAGGTGAATCAAACCAGCCCCACATTGTCCGTCGTGATTGCGGATGGAACAAACCCGGTTAACGACAACTCAATCGTTCTCAAAGTAGACGGCCAGGAAGTGACAACGACCAAAAATCGTTCCGGAAACCTGGTTACGGTTACTTACGCCCCAACAACCTTGCAAGTGCCCGACCAGAATCACACCGCTGAAATTACTTTCGCGGAAAATTCCACGAGCTATACCCGCACCCAGGATTTCACGTTTCGCAACTTAAAAAACCTGGTGCTGCCAGCCCCGAAGGTTACCGAAAACTTCGATTCCTACACGGAAGGGACCGTGCCGACAGGATGGAATGCCGTGAACTTCACAACTGCCGGAGACGCTGGTGAAGATCTGGAGAACCTTAACTCCGATACCTACAAAGGGTGGATCGTTGTCAGCCGTGACCGGTTAAGCGGATTGAAATCACGTATCTTCAATGTTGCCCCAGGCCAGACTCTGAATGGCGTGGAGGTGACGATCGATGACCTAAGCCAGGGCAACCTGCTTTATGCCGAATCCGATGTGCGCGGCGGTGACCAGGTGCAGTTCATTACTTCGAAGCCGTTCAACTTAAGTGCGATTACAAATGTGGTGATGAGCTTCGCCAGCTTGTATGAGCAAAACCAGGATAACATCGGCGCGGTGGAATATTCCGTTGATGGCGGCGCGACATGGCTGCCCGTTGTTTATTTCCTGGATATCGCTGACTCCGGCGGCGATATCAAACTCAACGCCGACGGTTCCGTTGATGCCCTCGCCACCTTGAATTCACCCAATCCCGACACTGCGGCGTGGGTCGATAACGGAGTGCAAAAGGGTGACAAATACGGGGATGCTCTCCTTGCTCCAATTACCGCGAGCATTGGAGACTTCATCGCTCCGCGGATAAACGATAATTCCACAATCGACAAACGAATCGAGGTGTTCCGTCTTCCAGCCGCAGGCAAGAAGGCGGATGTTCGGCTGCGTTTCGCCCAACTCGGTACTGGCAGTTGGTACTTCGGCGTGGATAACATCGCCTTTTACGAAGACCCAGTAGCGGTTGTAAGTCGGCTTGACGAAGCCACTTTGTCGCTCTCCAAATCCGGCGGACAGATCACTCTATCCTGGACGGGTGCCGGCACCCTGGAAAGTGCCGATAAAGTGACCGGCCCATGGTCAGCAGCGGCCAGCCAAACCAATCCACAGAATGTGACCACAAGCGGAACCGCGAAGTTCTACAGGGTTTCGCAATAAAAATCCTAAAGCACTCACCGCCCTGGCTGGTTTTTACCGGCCAGGGCTTTTTCGTTTCATGGCTTTAGCATTTTTTCCTCCCGAAACGGATTTCGAGCGCTTATTTATCGCTGGGGCTGCCTTCCCTGAGAAATAGGCATCGAATTGAGTGCGGATTTTAATTCGCCACTGCCCCACTGCCCCTGTGAATTGCTCCGGGTTTTGAAATCCACAGCGCACCGACACGCGATAAAGCGGCGCCTTCTCCGAAGGAAGAACGGATTCCGGCTCAAAACTCCAACGGCGCAGAATGCGTTCCACCTGCATCAGCTTCCGGTAGTTTTCGCTGAACTCCGCCGCTGAGTCGGCGGGCAGCACCTTCTCCTTACCAGCGCGTTCAATTGCGCGCAGAGTATTCGGCTCATGCCAGCCATTTTCAAGGCAGAGTGCCTGTGCCACAAACTCAACGTCCATCAGCCCGCCGCTCCCGGTCTTGATTGCCAATGCGGATTTTCCCACCGGCGTCCGCTCTTTCTCGATTCGCATTCGCATCCGGAGTATCTCCTCCTTCCACTGCGGCGAATAAGCATTCAACCCCGGAACGGGACGCGCAAAGTTAATGAACGGCAAGGCCATTGCTGAAAATGCGTCCAGCACCTGTGCATCGCCGGCGACCGATCGAAATCGGCTGAGCGACTGGATTTCCCAAAGCATTGCCCTTTTCAGGTAATACTCGCGGTATGCTCCCACCGTGTTTACCAGCAATCCTTTCTCACCATCCGGACGCAGGCGCGCATCGGTTAAAAAAGTTGTCCCCTGCTCTGTGCGTCGGGACAATAAATCCATCAGTTCAACCGCCATTTTTTGCAACGGCGGCAAATTGCTGCCATCGGGTGCGACGAAAATAATGTCGAGATCTGAACCATAGCTGAGCTCGCGACCACCGAGTTTTCCCAAGCCAAAAATCGCAAAAGGTGCGCTCTTGAATCGATGCTTCTTTTGGATCACCTCAAGCGCATAGGTCAGAAATGCATCCGCCAGAGCACTTAATTCCTCCTGTGTTTGGCGAGGGTCCGCCAGGCCAAGGATGTCGCGCAATCCGAGTCGCATCTGCTCCGCGTGGTAGTATCGCCTGACCCATTCATGCTGGTTTTCATCTGCGATACCCTGCCGCAAATCCTGCAAAATCTGCTCGCGCGTTCGCTTTCTTCTCAGCTGTCCGCTCTGCTCGATTTCATCCACGAGGTCCGGGTCACGCACTGCCAGTTCAGCAAGAAATTCAGAACGATCAAATGCCAGGAGTAATAATCGAAACAAGGATGTGTTCCCTACCCACGCTTCATACAATGTTGAGCGTGCACCGTAATTTGAAACATAAGCATCCAACCGGGCCAGCACCCGGTCCGGGTCAGATAAATACGGTTCAGGAGGAGCATTTCGGCCATCGCGTTCCGGAGTGAGCCCGAGGAAAAGCTGCAACAAGTGCATTGCGTTATCGACCGTTCGCGTCGAGACATGCCCAAATCCCGGTCCCTGGACAAATTCCTGTACCAACTTCACGCAATGCTCAGGATTGCGGAACAAATGGCGCTCCAAAATTTTCAGCCATTCCTCACGGTGCTCGTTCACTTCGCGCGGCAATGCCTCCGCACTCGCCTTCTCATCAAGCGTGATGAACCGGTCGTAAATGGACCGCACAGTTTTATTATGCCGACGAAGCTCTTTCTCGAATTTTTCAAGACTGGCAAATCCCATCAGCCTCGCAAGGCGGCTCCGGCTTTCGCTCGAAACGGGAATCGTATGGGTTTGGCGGTTATCCTCCATTTGCAACCGGTGTTCCACGTTCCGCAGAAAGCAATAGGCCTCCGCCAGCGCTGTCGATTCCTCCTCGCTGATGAGGTGGTAATCAACCAGTTTTTCCAATGTCGGCAAAGTTCTTGGATTTTGCAGGAACGGCATTCTTCCCGCGTTCAACACCTGCTGAGTTTGGACTAGAAATTCGATTTCACGAATTCCGCCCCGCCCCAGTTTCACATTCCGCTCCAGTTCACCCGCGCGGATTACCTCGTTTTCAATCCGCGCTTTCATCTGCGCCACCTCGCGCGGGATTTGTTCCGAAATTGATCGTGGATATCGGAACGGCTGGATCATTTCGAGGAACTCGGCGCCCAGACTCTCATCGCCGCCCACGCAACGGGTCTTAATCAACATCATTCTTTCCCAGGTTTGGCCCCATTGCGCGTAATAGGTTTCATAGCTCGTGAGCGATCGGGCCAGCGGAGCAGTTTTGCCTTCCGGACGCAGCCGGAGATCAATTCGGTAAAGAAAGCCTTCGCTCGTCATACGGGTGCATTCAGCAATAATGGCCTCCGATAAACGGGCGTAAAATTGATGGTTGGAAAGCGAACGGGATGAATTGGGTTTGCCATTGGTCGGCGCATTTTTGAATACCTCCCCTTCCCCGCTGTAGACAAAAAGCACGTCAATGTCTGAACTGTAGTTCAGCTCCTGCCCACCCAGTTTTCCCATGCCCAGGATAGCAAATTTCGACGGCTCCCATTCACCCGTAATTTCTCGCGTGTAAGGCACCCCATGTTTGTCGCGCAACTGGGCGAAGCAGAGTTGGAAAACCGCATGGATGCAAACATCGGCCACGCTGGAGATTTCTTCGATCACCTCCACCACGTTTCCTGAATGAGCCAGGTCGCGGGCGGCTATTCGTAACATCTCGCGATTTTTAAATTCCCGAAGCTGCTTGAACGCGGTCTGATACTCGCCGCTTTGGGCAGATTTCCCGACGAAACCGGCCACTTCCCGCCGTAATCCCTGTCGCTGCCGTGGATTGCGCAGATGCTCCGGCGTGACGACCGAAATCCATTCCGGCCGCG
This sequence comes from Verrucomicrobiota bacterium, assembly GCA_051955955.1. Lineage (GTDB taxonomy): Bacteria > Verrucomicrobiota > Verrucomicrobiia > Limisphaerales > SXQI01 > DASVNK01. The sequence continues at coordinate 848 of JBQCGE010000216.1, read as the reverse complement.
TGATTAGCAGCTCACTTAAAGCTCTTGAACCGCTGAACAACGCCGCAAGAATTCGCGCCTGCTCCGGCGAAAGAGTGCCTTCATAATCCCCAGGCAACGATGGGAAAAGTTGTCGGGCATAATTACGAGCGCGCGAAGGATCAGCGGAGTTTGCGACGGCCTGCTCCCAAACGTTATTTGGCATTGGCGCGGTATAAGGCAACTGCTTTTGAACCGCGAGTGCAAATTAGCAACTCACGAGTTCAGCAGCTTAAGCATGGGCCATGGTCTTGCGGACAAAATCCATGATTGCACTGGCTGGCCTCGCCCCTGCTATCCGGGCCACTTCCTGCCCGCCGTGGAAAACCGCCATCGTGGGAATTGAACTGATTTGATAACGAGCCGCAACCGGTGAAAGCACTTCAGTATTCACCTTGGCTACTACGAAATCCCCGCTGCTTTGCTGCGCAACTTTCGCGATTTCCGGAGCGACCATTTTGCACGGACCGCACCAGGGAGCCCAAAAATCAACCAGCACCGGTACCGCTGAAAGTCCTGTGAGCGCATCGAATTCAGCTACCGTGCTGAGCTCAATCGGTTCCACCACCTGCAAGCTCGTCTTGCAATTGCCGCAGACATTTGTGTTCCCCAGCTTGGCATAAGCAACCCGATTCCGAGCCCCGCAAGAAGGGCACTTCAGCACAAGCCCATTTTCCTCCAGAACATAGTTCATAAGTTAAAATAACCCGTTTTCCTCCCGATTCAAAACAGTCGAACTCCGCTCCTACTGGCTCAAACTCATCGGCTCTGACCGTGTTGCCCCTCGACTCTCCGACCGGATTCCTTTCGGCAACATTTCAATTACTGCC
>JBQCGE010000215.1:0-3446 GCA_051955955.1 Verrucomicrobiota bacterium | reverse complement strand
GACACAATCCGATGCTGTCCCGGACTCGGATTTTCCCAATCGAAATTCCAGAATTGCCATGCGTAACGGTTCCAGTGATTGGACTCCAGCTTCGCTGGCTGCCAATCGCCGTTGTCGATTTGCACTTCCACTCGCTTGAGCGGAGTCCCATCGCTCCACGCCGCGCCCGTGAAGCGGATCGTCCCGTCCGTAAGTTTTAAGGCTCTTGCTGTGACCGACTTCACATCAATCGGTCCGACACTCGTCTCCCGCCAGATGGTTCGTCCATCTCGATCTTCACCTCGAATGGTCACGTAATCCCTCGCCATGAATCGATTCATGAAACGGCGGTCCAAAACCTCGATCCGTTTCAACCACTTCACCCAGGCCACCCCGAACCAGCCTGGCACCACCAGTCGAACCGGCGCGCCATGTTCCTTCGTCAATGGTTCCCCATTCATCTCCCACGCCAGCAACACCTCATCCCTCATTGCATCCTTCAGCGCCAAACTTCGCGCAAAATTCTGCAGGTAATCGCGCTCGCGAATTTTTTCGACTTTTTCATCCGCGCCAAAAAATACCGCTTCAATCGCGCGCTTGTAAGGCACCGAATCCTCCAACAAATCGTTCAAAGGGGTGCCGGTCCACCGAATATTGCCAATGGCCCCTACAAACGCCGGGTTGGAACTGTTCCCTGAACATTCGAGCGTGGCGATGATCTCCTTTTTCTTGCGCTTCTTCAGGTCCTCGAGGGTGTATTTCCGCGGCTTTTTCACGAGCCCGGAAATCTCCAGCTCATAGTTGCCGGTATCGTACTCAGGCAACCCGTAATGATTCACCGAGAACACCTGCTCGTTCGGAGTGATCCAGCTATCTACCTTGTCCCACTGCACCCCCCTCCCGGGTGGTTGCGCATCCAAAAACTTCAGCGGTTCAGCGCCAATTTCCGCCTTCGGCAGGCCCATTACCTCCTGCGGCAATTTCAAAAATGCCAGCACTCCCAAGGCAACTCCCGCGCGGATTGCCTCTCGCCGTGAAATTTCAGTTTTCTTCATTACGCTGCGTATTCGTAATTGTATGGTTTGCGCATCGGCCGGGCTAAATACCCGTTCGCCTCGTCATCGCCAATAAATTTCTGCTCCTCTGGATTCCAGCGCAGCTTTCGCCCAAGCCGAATTGCGAGCACACCCAAATGGCAGACCGAAACGGACCGATGCCCAATCTCCACATCGCACACCGGATCTTTCCGGCTCCGCACACAATCAAAGAAATTTCCCATGTGATCGTCACTTTTATAAAGGCGGATGGCATTCGCGGGCAGCGGTTCCTTCAATAACTCCGGTTTGCTGGCGGTAATTTTTCCACGGGTTACAAATATCCAACCCTCCGGCCCGATGAACTTCACTCCATTCTCCATTTCGCCCTCCGGACGCTGCGAAGGGGGCGCGCCATTCGGCTGATCGTTGTTGCTGATGCACCGATGCCTCACCCCATTCGCGTAAGTATAATGCACCTCATATTCGCTCGGCGCATCGAACCCGCCTTTGATTGGCTCGACCAATTGCCGCCCTTCAATGGTCGCCGGGCCGCTATGGTCCAGGCCCATTCCCCACAAAGCGATGTCATTATGGTGCGCGCCCCAATCCGTCATCGTCCCGCCCGAATAATCCAGCCAATATCGGAAGGATCCGTGGCAACGTTGCGGCACATATTCAACCTCATGCGTTTGTCCCTGCCACAAATTCCAGTCCAACTCCTTCGGCACCGGCGCACTCGCAAAAGGTCCGCCATGTGGTCCTTTTGGCAATACCGTAATCACCTCCTGCAATTTGCCCAACCGCCCATTCCGCACCAATTCACAGGCCAGCCGAAACCGCGCGTCACTTCGCTGCTGGCTCCCTGTTTGCAAAACTCGTTTGGCGCGTCGAACCTCCTCGACCAGGTGCTTTCCCTCATCGATCGTCAAAGTGAGCGGCTTTTCGCTGTAGACATCCTTCCCATGATGCACCGCCGCCAGGTTCACCAGTGTATGCCAGTGATCGGGCGTCCCGTTCACAATTACATCTACTTTCTCTTTCTCCAGCAGATCGCGGAAATCATGATACTTCTTCGCTCCATTGAATTTCTTCGAGGCCTGTTCCGCATGCCCGTCATCCACATCACACACCGCAATCACTCGGCCGAACTTCGCCGCCTCGCTCGCCACGTAAGTGCCTCTCCCCCCGCAACCGATCAAACCAATCGCCGGTTGATCATTCGGGTTTTTGACCGTTGCAGCGGCGGCGGAACCTTCTTCAAGAACCCACGCTGGCAACCCGGCCAATGCGCCCATCGCTGCCGCTCGGCCAAGGAATGTTCGGCGTGTGACTTTAATCTGTGGGAACTCTGATTTTTTCATATTTTCTCCAACCATTGCGTGATTTCAGCCGGACCAAGTTTGCCCGTTTCAATTCGGGCTAAATTCGCTGCTCCAATTCCTTCATATAACGGCGTGATCCAATCCAGGCGCAATTTCGCCCCGGTGTTGTGCAGCAAAATGGGATTCGGCGCCGCGAGCGCCAGCACCCCCTGCAAACCTCCCATCCGATGCCATCCGGGTGAAAATAAGTCGCGCTCCAAATAAGCCTCGTCGCGCTGGTCGTTTGTTTGATCCGCATCCGCGATCACCGCATCAGCGAGCGGCGCGCCCGCCATCACCCACGCTCCCGCTTTTCCTTCACCCAGGAAAACGATTTTCGCCGCGGGATAATTCGCGCGCAGATATCGCGCTATCGATTGCAACTCGCCAAGCCGTTCCTGGAGGTCAGTGCGGTTATAAGTCGTGAAAAAGTTGTCGAATTGTTTTCGCTCCCTCTGCAAGGTTTCATCCGCCCTTGCCCCGCACAGGTAGGGATCGTACGTCGCCAGCATATACCCTTTGCCTCCCAGGCTCCGCGCCAGTTCCTTCTCCTCCGTTTCGGAAGCATCCGATCGCTTGTCACTTACCAGCACCACCACCGCTCGCGCATCCTGTTTCCGATTCAAAAACCGCACTGGAAATTCCAACCCGCTCTTTCCCACCAGCGGAACCGTATCGCTTACCTCACGGCTTGCGCGCGCCGTCCCCTGCAATTGGAAATTGTGTCTCCACGCCGGCATCATCACCCGCTTCCAATGAACCAGGGATTTCGCGTCACTCGGCTTTATTGCATCAATCTGCTGCAAATCAGCCGCAACCATTGCCGCGATCAGTTCGTCTGCCTTTAACGCACCCTCTGGAAGTTTGCCCTCCGGGAATACCAGCAAATCCTTCGCCGCTTCAATCTTGTAAGGCGCCTCTTTCCGACTTTCCGCATCCGGCTCATGCAGCAGAATTCGGTCGAACCAGGCGTAAACCGCCTCCCGGCTCGTCTGGTTATAATTATGGTTATAGTTGAAAATTTTATAACGCAGATTGTCCTGCGAATGAAATAAGCGATAGACACTCT
>JBQCGE010000214.1:0-3109 GCA_051955955.1 Verrucomicrobiota bacterium | reverse complement strand
ACTGGTTGCGTTTGCCACCCCGCTTGCTGCGGTCATGTTTCCCAAAGTCGTGCGCGGCTTCGCTCAAGCTCGAAAGACGAATTCGCTCCAACTGGCCCTGCTTGGAACATTGATACTCGGTGGCGGAGGGGCGTTGCTCTGCACTTTGTTTCCTGAACTTCCACTCAAGATCATGTTCTTCCGGACCCCTGAGTTCCTTAAGTCCGCGGTGCTCGTTCCATGGTTTAGGTGGGGAATGCTGCCGCTTACTATTGCAAATGTGCTGATCAACAACCTGCTCGCGATTGGCCGGTTCAAAGCAGTCCCATTTCTCGCGCTGACGGCGATCGGTTATGGATGGACACTCAATCATTACCTCAAGGGCGCGGGCGCACTCCCGATCTTTGAGGCGTTCAAAGGGGTCGTGCAACTCCTAGGTGCATTCAGTCTCCTGCTGTTGTTGATTGCCCTTGCATTCAGCATGCATGAATTTAAGTCCAGTCAGCCGAAGTAACGCTTCATTCTTTAACCCGCTCTAATTTCCCAGCCGTGTCCAACATCGATCCAGATTCAACCAGCGAGACGGGTTCAGGCCAGCAGCCGGCAGATCCGACATTGCAGATTAAATTCACTCTCATTTTCGGAATTCTGGCACTGATTCCCTTTGTACTTTTCTATTTTTACGGGATCGAAAACAAACCGACGCAAACTCCGGCAGGCACTAATTTCAGTACGCCACAAGTCGCGTTCAAGGATGTTACGGTGGAGTCCGGGATTTCCTTCTCCCGATTTTCCGGTGGTGCAGGAGAAAAATTGCTGCCCGAAACAATGGGGAGCGGGTGCGCATTTTTTGATTTCGATAACGATGGCGACGCCGATCTCCTGCTGGTTAATTCGGCTCCCTGGCCCTGGAGCAAATCCGCGCAAACTCCGCCACCCACCCACGCTCTCTATCAGAACGACGGGTCTGGCAATTTCAGGGATGTGACTGCTGGTTCGGGGCTTGATGTCAGTTCGTATGGCATGGGCGTTGCCATCGCGGATTACGACAACGACGGTATGCAGGATGTTTTTATAAGCGGGGTTCACGGAAATAAACTGTTTCGCAACGTTGGCCAAGGTCATTTCCAGGATGTCACTTCATCCGCTGGAATGGCCGGAAATGGCACGGATTGGAGCACAAGCGCGGCGTGGCTCGATTATGATCGGGATGGTGACCTGGACTTGTTCGTTTGTAATTACGTTAAATGGAGCCTTGAAATTGACCTTGCGGTAAACTATCAACTTCCGGGGATCGGGCGAGCTTATGGGCCGCCGATGAATTTCGAAGGTAGCTTTCCCTATCTTTACCGAAATGATGGAAACGGAAAGTTCACCGAAATTTCAGCAAATGCGGGACTCCGGGTGACGAACAAAGCGTCGGGCATTCCGCTCGGCAAGTCACTCGGGGTTGTTCCGGTGGACCTGGATAACGATGGCTGGCTCGATTTGGTGGTGGCGAACGATACCGTTCAAAACTTTGTGTTTCACAATAACGGCAATGGCACCTTTACCGAGATCGGCGGACGCTCCGGGATTGCCTATGACAAATTTGGAAGCACGCGAGGCGCGATGGGGATTGATGCGGCTCGAATTTATGATGACAGCCTTGCAGTTTCGATTGGGAACTTTGCCAATGAAATGACGGCGTTTTACGTCGCATCGCGTGACCCTCTGTTCTTTACGGATCAGGCGATGGAACTGGGAATCGGCACGCCTTCAAAAAACCTGCTTACCTTTGGTGTATTCTTTTTTGATTACGATCTGGACGGGCGGCTCGATCTTCTGACAGCAAATGGCCACATCGAACCGGAAATCGATAAACTTCATGGCGGGCAAAATTATGCTCAACCCGCTCAGCTCTTCTGGAATGCCGGACATGGGCTGGGTCGCGGTTCCTTCATTCCCGCGAGGGAGAATTCAAAATCGGACGATCTATATAACCCACTCGTCGGACGCGGCTCGGCATTTGCCGATGTGGAGGGGGATGGCGACCTTGATGTTATTATCACGCAGCCGAACGGGCCCGCTCGTCTCTTTAGAAATGAGCAGGCTTCAACGCATTCGTGGGTGCGCCTTCAACTCAGGACGAGCAAAGGGAATCGCGATGCGCTCGGCGCGACTGTTCGAATTCGGGCCGGCAAACTGAATTGCATCCGGTTCGTCTCTACTGCGAGGGGTTATCTCTCCTGTTCGGAACTCCCGATCACCATCGGTCTCGGCGAGGAAAAAAAGATCGACGAAATCGAAGTAACGTGGCCGGATGGAAAGAGGCAGAAAGAATTTCCGATCACGCTCAATTCTTTCAACCTGATTCAAGAGAGATGAATCACCTGATTCGAAAAAAAAGAGCGTTCCGGGCTTGAGATTTGTTTCAAATTGGCGATACTCAAGGGCAGAAATTTGAGGGGGAAATTGGGGCGATCTTTCAAAGGAATTAATTTACGAATTTTTGTTTTACCCTGCCATGTTCGTGGTTAGAAACAAAGTCCTTGAACCGTAAATAAAGTTAGAATGGAGCATTAGCCGAAAGGGGCGCAACGACAGGCCTTCATAGGAAGCCGACGCGCACCCGGTCGCTCCGCGGTTTCTAAAAGCAGTTCAAAGGAACTGTTAATACACGGCATTACGGTGGGGTTACTTTAGAGCGCCTTTAACGGCGCTCTTTTTTTTGCAGGCCCAGGGCTGGTAAGCCGATGCGGTATAAACAAGAGGTGGATTCGGAGTTCAGGCTGGCGGAGATGTAGCCGTTCGCCGAACTCAACGGGTGCAGTTCGCTGGATTGAACTTCGGTGGTGCCTTCGTTGAGTTTCGCGCCCCTCAAAGTCGCGCGCCCGAAAGTGTCCACCTGTGGGTAGAGCCGGCAATCCCACAGGTGTGCAGGGGTGATTCGCGCCAACCGGGGCAGAAGAGCTGCAAGTCGCAGCCCGACCAGGCTTTGTCGTCAGTTGGCGTTTCCTTCCCCGCGGAATTTTGAAAATCGTATGCGCCCTGTCCGGTTGGTTTACCACCAGGTTTCAGTTTTGGCGGATGCTTCTCGTTGCAATGGTACGAACTCGGAGAGCTCGTATGGCAGCACCTGGAGGGCCAA
>JBQCGE010000213.1:0-6721 GCA_051955955.1 Verrucomicrobiota bacterium | reverse complement strand
ATAGCTGACGAAGTAGCTCGTGTTGCTTCGATTCAATAGATTTAAGCTCGCTGAACGGACTCGGTTGATGTCTGTTGGGCAGAGAAAAACCCTCGTATCACCACTTATGGGCAGAAGCGGTAGTAGCGGGCTGTGGAATCGATTGGTATTAGGCATTTTTGCTGCAGGATATTTCCCCTCCTCTCCATCAAACATGACTGAGGCTATCCCAATCTGCTTTAGCTGGGAGCTGCAAGTTACGTCCTTTACGCGCGCTTTGCTCCGGTGAACCGCCGAAACGATTAATGCAGAAAGGAGTGCCGCAATAGCAATAACGACGAGCAACTCAATCAGAGAAAACGCACGACGCGAAATCATATATCTTGGACAAGCACCCCTTCAAAGTCTCACGGGCTTATCAAAAACGATGCGAGCCAATGCTGGCGATCAACTTCGATTAAGCCACTTAAAATCTCTCCTTGCAGTGATCAGCACACTTTCTTCCGGTCGGCCTGACGATTCCAGTGTTGGCTTGCCGACAGAACTCGTCGTATTTATCTCGAAGTAATATGGCTCTAAAAAGTCATCCAGCACGTCTTTATGCGATCCTGGCCCGAGACGAGCCTGTCGCAGTGGTTTTCCGTCGCGGCCCATCAAAGCAGGTGCTGCTGTTAAAGTGTAATACCCTCGATGACACATTTGATTACGGGCATTGGTTAAAAGGGCGCATCTATGAACGACGCTGCGACCTTTCTCCAAATGGAAAACTACTGATTTATTTTGCATCGAAGCAGAAGCCTCCGTTGTACACTTGGACGGCAATCAGCAAGCCCCCTTTTTTCACTGCGCTGGCCCTCTGGCCGAAAGGGGACTGTTGGAATGGAGGTGGTTGGTTCGTGACAGATAAGAAGATCCGGCTGAATCACGGAACTCTGCAAACTTCGCTCCACCCTGACTTTCAACTTGGGCCGATTAAAGTAGTCGGTCTCGCAGAATGCGGTGGAGAGGACGATACAGTATGGGACGTTGTGCGCCAGCGGGATGGCTGGCAACTAATCGAGGCGGGGAAAGTAGTAGAACAAAAGAAACCCTGGAACGGTTGGCGTTACGACACGCCCGAACATTGGGGCAAAAGGCACCCGAACAAAGTTGATTTGGCCTTACACATGGAAATTCTTGGCGTGGCTAATCGCGAATCGCCCTGGTATCGAATCCGCTACACCATCAGGAAATCCCAGGATGTGATCTCAGACCTCGGTATCTGCGACTGGGCTGACTGGGATCACCACCGGGCAGACCTTCTTTATGCCAAGAACGGGTCCTTGTTCCGGCAACCTATCGAGCTCAAGGGGTCTTTAGCGCCGGTGCATTTGGTAGATTTAAACAGTTTCAAATTCAACGACGTGATTGCTCCCGACTCGGCCAGGCAATGGTCAAAATGAAACTAACCATTCCAGAACCGCCTCGGATTCGGCCTGGAAAAAATAGATTGTCCAAAATCCGTAATTTGTCGGAAGTAATTACGAATAATCATGACCCCACACTCGCGACAGGATGATCGTGGAGTTTCGCAGCAGCAGTTTCTTTCGCTGTTCCTGCGCAGCGAGAAGGAGGTCTTTCGCTATATTGCTGCGCTGATCCCGAATGTTGCAGACGCGGAGGATATTGTTCAGCAGACCGCAATCGCGCTTTGGGAAAAGTTTGATGCTTACGATCCGGCGCAGCCTTTTACGCCCTGGGCATGCCGGTTTGCATTAAACAAAGCACGCCAATGGATCGAGCGGCGTCAGCGGTGGCAGGCTCTATTGGAAGGCGGATTGGCAGAGGAGCTGGCTCAAAGACGCGAGGAGTTGCGTCCAGAACTGGAGTCTCGCCTCAAGCACCTGGAAGGTTGCCTCAGTAAGCTGCCAGAAGCACAGCGAGCGCTTGTGGAGGGGTACTATTACAATCGCAAAAAAATGGAGCAACTCTCGGAGGGTTCTGGCCGAACAGTGGAAGCAATGTATAAGGCGCTCCAGAGGATTCGACAGTCGCTCCAGGTTTGCATGGAAACGGCCACGAACGCGGAGGAGGCAGGATGAAACTGGATTTTCCCTCCTACGAATTCGATTCTGCAGTTTCTGCTGTTTGTCACGGCCAGGCTTCCGATGAGCAACTCCACGCATTGAACGAACTGCTCCGGAGCAACGCCACTGCCCGGGATGAGTACATCGTTAGATTGGAAATCCACTCCCGGCTCGCATCTGATCCGGACCTGTTTACCTCGCAGGACTCTGAATTTTCAAACACCTCTGGCCCATCAGCGGATACCCTTCAGCCGACCTTGCTTCTGGCCTCTGCACAACGAGATCGCCGGAAACCTCTTCTCTGGGCGTTAGCCCTGGCGGCTTGTTTAGGCCTGGTCACCTTTGGGATTTGGAGCAGGCGCCCGGTTCCAACTGGCACTCCGAGCGAACCGACCAGCATGGCCATAGCGATGTTAAACCGAACAGCGGATGCGCGATGGGACACCGCGAGTGCGATTCCGCGGTTGAACGCACCTCTGGAACCGGGTCCCCTGCGTCTGGAATCCGGCCTGGCTCAAGTTGTTTTCTACAGCGGGGCACGAATGGTCATTGAAGGACCGGCTGAGCTCGAGTTGGTTTCTGCGAATGAAGTACGTTGCCGCCGAGGCCGCATGGTTGCGAATGTTCCCGCACAGGCACACGGTTTTCGCATCGATACACCTCAGATTGGCATGATCGATTTGGGAACTTCGTTCGGGCTGAATGTGAGTGATGGGCAAACCGCTGTTCATGTTTTTAAGGGAAACGTAAAGCTCAGTTCCACCTCTGGGAACCCCGATCAAAAGTTGGGCCAGGGAATGGGAGCTCGGATTGGGCGGGATCAAGAGGTACTCCGGTTTCCTGCAGAGACTTCGCTGTTCGAATCTTTGTTCGAGTTCCAGGCGAAATCACAAGCAGCGGAGGCACGTCGTTTCGATCAATGGCGCACCACGTGCAAACGCCTGCAAACTGACCGGTCGCTTTTGCTGCATTTCAATTTTGAGAATATCCCGCCTAACGGTTGGCAGATTCCCAACCTTGGGAGTCCTGCGGCGGGTGTTTCCGATGCGACAATCGTTGGTTGCGAATGGACCCAGGGCAGATGGCCGGAAAAGCGAGCTCTCGAATTCCAAAGCGTTAATGACCGGGTGCGGCTTGCGGTCCCGGGTAGCTTTGAAGCATTAACGCTTTCAGCGTGGGTTTGCGTTAAGGGACTGGATCGCAAGATTAATTCGCTTTTTATGAGTGATGGTTTTGAACCGGGAACCGTTCACTGGCTTATCCGGCGTGATGGTGTATTGGGGCTGACGGTTATCGGCGGCGATCCGGGTGAATACCAGATTATCACCAGTCCACCTGTAATTACTTTGGAGAAATTTGGAATGTGGCTACACCTGGCGGTGGTGCTCGATGGTGGGGCACGACGGGCGATTCATTACTTGAACGGCGTTCCTGTCAGCGAAACGAAGCTGGGTATCGCACCACCATTTCGAGTGGCTGCAGCTGAGCTCGGCAACTGGAACGCGAAAGGTTTTCCCAAAGATGATCCGTTCATGATTCGGAATTTCAGCGGAGCTATGGACGAGTTTTTCATTTTTAACCGGGCGCTTGATGACGACGAAATCCGCACTTTATATGCGCAGGCAAAGCCACAAGGCGACACCTCCGTAGAATGACCAGTTTAGAACATGTAAATACAAATATAATCAACGTATGAAAACAAAACTCGCTCTGCTGACCTTCATTTCGGTGCTCGCCGTCAACGCAACCGAACAAAAAGCTCCAGTCGATGATTGGAAGCCCGCGACCTCCAATCAATCAGGGAAAGATTACCCGAAGGTTAACTCGGAAGGCCGAGTCAAATTCCGCATCTTGGCGCCTGAAGCGAAAACGGTCGGGTTCACCTTCAGGGACAGCAGCGAATTCACCAAAGGTGAAGATGGCGCATGGTATGGGTACACGCGACCTTTGGACGAAGGTTTTCACTATTACGCGATCAAGATCGACGGTGCCGAAGTTCCCGATCCGAATAGCCTCATGTTCTTCGGCTCGATGCGTTGGGGGACGGCGGTTGAGATCCCAGCTCAGGACCAGGATACTTACGCACTGAAAAATGTGCCGCACGGGCAGCTTCGCGAGATTTATTTCCACTCGAAGAGCACCGGGTCCGAGCGCCGCGCATTTGTTTACACCCCGCCCGGTTATGATGAGAACACCAGCAAACGCTACCCGGTCTTATATCTGCAACACGGTTGGGGTGAGAACGAATACGGTTGGGGGGCGCAAGGCCGCGCCGGATGGATCATGGATAACTTGATTGCGGAGAACAAAGCCAGGCCATTTATAATTGTGATGACTTACGGCATGACCAACGATACACGGCCCGGCGCACCGGGTGGTCTCAGGAATTTTGACATAAAACCGTTTGAGATTGTTCTTGTGGACGAACTGATCCCGTATGTGGATGCCAATTTTCGAACCATGTCGGATCAACCGCATCGCGCAATGGCAGGACTTTCCATGGGTGGGATGGAAACAAAAATCATCACCCTGAAAAATCTCGATAAGTTCTCGCACATAGGTCTCTTCAGCGGTGGCTCGATCTCGATGGAAGATGTGGAGAAATCGCCTGCCTTCAAGGAGAAGGTGAAGCTCGTTTTCGTCAGCTACGGCAGCAGAGAACTTGGCGGTAACCGTCCGAACCGTGGTGGAGATCCAAAGGCGAATGCCGAAGCATTGAAAGCGGCCGGGATCAATAGCCACTTTTATGTATCCGAGAATACTGCGCATGAATGGCAAAGCTGGCGTCGGAGTCTGCGGGAAATAGCTCCCTTATTATTCCAGAATTGAAGCGAGTTGAATCCTTGATCTTCTTACCTGATGAAAACCTATAAACTGCTTCTAGCCCTCGGGCTAATTTCAATGTCCGCACTCGCGGCAGAAGTCACCGGAACCTGGAAAGCCGAGTTCGACTCTCAGATCGGCGTCCAGAAATATACTTTCACTCTGAAACAGGAGGGCAACAGTGTGACGGGAAAAGCAGACTTTGAAATTGCCGGCGGAAAGCATGAGTCAAAACTGAAGGACGGAAAAGTTGAAGGAGACCGTGTTTCGTTCGTCGAGGTTCTTAATTTCCAGGGGAATGATCTTGCGATTCGCTACAAAGGGACCGTCGACGGGAAGGAAATGAAGCTCACTCGACAAGTGGGCGAGTTCGCGACTGAGCAATTGACTGCTAAATTGGATACTCCCGCAGAGAAACCTCTCGCGAAAAATGAAAATGGTGAGCGTCCACAAGGCCGCAGGCGCGGAGGTTTCGGAGGCCCGATCGAACTCGGCCCTGATGACAAAGCGGTGTTTCCCAAACCGGTAGAGGGCTTCGATCTGGCGCGGGAGGGCATTGCGCACGGCAAGTTGGAAACGATTGAGTATGACTCCAAGTCTGTCGGAAACAAACGGCACGCTGTCGTTTATACTCCTCCAGGCTACTCCGCGGACCAGAAATATCCGGTTTTGTATCTACTGCACGGGATTGGAGGAGATGAAAACGAATGGCCCCGAGGTGGCCGCCCTGAGGTCATTCTCGACAACCTGATCGCGGATAAAAAGGCGGTGCCGATGATCATTGTAATGCCCAATGGACGGGCGCAGACGGACGATCGTCCCGGCTCCAACCCAATGGCTACCGCTCCCGCATTCGGAAAGTTCGATAAAGATTTGCTCGGTGATTTAATCCCGTTTATCGAATCAAAATATTCAGTCAAAAACGATCGCGAGGACCGCGCGCTCGCTGGGCTCTCGATGGGAGGCGGCCAATCGCTGAATTTTGGCCTGGCAAATCTCGACACGTTTGCATGGGTCGGTGGTTTTTCATCCGCGCCGAACACCAAACCGCCGGCGGAACTTCTGCCGAACCCTGAAAAAGCGAAGGAGCAGTTGAAGCTCCTTTTCATTTCCTGCGGTAACAAAGACGGCCTCATCCGTATCAGCCAGGGCGTTCACGCCTATTTGAAGGAACATGATGTGCCGCACGTCTGGCATGTTGACGATCATGAGCACGACTTCCAGCATTGGAAAATGGCTCTCTACAACTTTGTGCAATTGATCTTTCAACAAGACAAGAAGTAATGGCTTCCGGTTGTTAAAAATAGCCAATATGTTGCACCCATTCCAAATGAAGACAGTGAACCTGACTCTGAGTGTATTGATCGGAGGGCTGATACTCGCCAATAACTTCGCCGCACAACCCGTTGAGCGTCCGCTGCATGTGCTTTACCTTGGCCCTGTCGATGATGGCAGTGGACATCGCGGCAACGGATTTGGTGGCGGGCGCACGAATTATGTTTATCTGCCCGGACAAACGCTGGCTCCCGAAGCAATCTACTTCGATCAGCTCTCCCAGCCAACAAATCTAACTCCCGCTTATCTGAAGCATTTTGACGCAGTGGTGCAGGTGTTCTCTGATAAAGAACTCGGCCCGGAGCAGGAGCAGATGCTGAGCAAGTTCAAGAGCGCCGGCAACGCGTTCATCCAGTTCCCGGAGCGACCCAGCGATGCGGTGATGCGTGAAGCGGTGGTCGGCAAAGTCAGCTCGAAAGCCAGGTCCGCGTGGGAAGCGTTGTTCGCTGCTCGGGCCTCGCTGCAGAGGCAACCTGGCGAAGTGCCAAATTACGAGCGGCGTCCGCAGCCGGTGCAAT
>JBQCGE010000212.1:0-3021 GCA_051955955.1 Verrucomicrobiota bacterium | reverse complement strand
CATCTGCTCGACGACTTTATGGACGATGGCGAGGCCAATACCGGTTCCACTGTGGTCATGTGTGAAACGTTGAAACATTCGGAAGAGGCGTGGTTTAAGATCCTCTGGAATCCCGATTCCGTTGTCTTCTATCCAGATGCGGGTGAATGCCTCTGCCGTGAGGTGATTCTTGTGACTGTCGGCGCGGTTGATGCTCAGTTCCGGTGGCGGGCTTTCACCCGCAGGCAATGGTTCCGCCCAGATGCGAACGTGAGGCCTGGTTTCGGGGAGGACGAATTTGAGGGAATTATCCAGCAGGTTGGAAAAACATTGGGTGAGCAGTGCCTCATTGCCAATCACCGTCGGCAATGTGCCTTCAATCTCAAAAGTGGCCTTTCCTGAATTGAAGTTGGGATAACTATCCAGAATGCCCCGAAGGAGCGAATCCAAATCGACGGGATGCAGGGAGGTGCGGCGCAGCACGGTTCGATTATAAGTGAGGACGTCGCGGATCAGGTAATCCAGGCGCAGCGCAGCTTCACTGATGTTTTTTAAGAAGAGTTTTCGCTCCTCGGGACTTAATTGCTCGTTTTCGTTTTCCAATAACTCGGCAAACCCGCGCATGGCGCGAAGGGGAGCGCGCATGTCATGCACGATCGCATAGGAAATATGTTCAAGCTCGTTAATCATTTCCTGGAGTTTTGCGGTTCGGGATTCGAGTTGCCGCTGATAATCGAAGACGGATTTAATGCGAGCGTTTCGCTGCCGCACCAATTGCCCAATCTCATCGTTGGGAAGTCCGGTTTCCGGAACCAGCGCGCCTGTTTCATCCTGGGCAGCCAGGGCCCGGTCGGATTCACTGAGTAAGCCTATTGGATTCAATACTTTCCAGGTAAAACTCCACGCAAAGACGGCGGCCAGGAGAATCAAAGCAATCGCAGCGAAAATGAGTTGGTTTTGCATTTTAATGATGGGAGCAAAAGCCTGCCGGAAATCGATTTCGGTAATGAGAATCCAATGAGGGTTTCGGAAGACGACTGATCCGCCACTCACTTGGGTGCCGCGATAATCGATGTATTCCTCTGTAATCTCCTGGCCCTGGTCCAGTCCAACCCGAACGGGCAGGGTATCCACCTTCAGGCGCAAGACGGCATTCGATTGGAATCGGGATTCGGTGATCATGTATCCTTCCTGATTCACGATGTAAGTCTCGCCTGTATCACCAATGCGGAAGGATTGAGTATCCGCTCCATTGGATAAAACTCTCCGGCCACTGGTCAAAGCATTCAACACAGCGGGCTCGATTCTGAAGGCGGCCACTCCGATCACGTGGCGCTCTGGAAGGCTTGCAATTGGGGCTGCCATGATCCATGTGAATTTGCCATCCGTATCGACGTGTACATCGCCGGCGTCAAAAGCCTTGCTCCCCTGCAAAAAGAATCGGTTGGTGGAATAATTGCGGCCCTGGTTCAAAGGGGAGGTGGAAGCGAGCACATGGCCTGCATCATCGAGAATGAAAAGTTCCTGCGCGTCCCGAGGTATGCGCCAATTCAGATTTTTTCTTAAAGACGGGAGCGAATCAGAATCTTTGTTGGTGGCAATGTTTCGGACGGCTTCCTGAATGGCGCCATCCTCACTGACTTGGATGAGGTTGTCGCGCAGGTTTTGCAGGAATTCGCGCAACTCCGCTTCAGCTCCGTCGGATGCGGCGCGCAGAACGGCGCGAGTTTGCTCCTGAATTGCCCTTTGGCTCTTCCGGATTGCCAGCCAGCGCATGACGGACAAAGGGACGAGCGAAACAATCAGGAACACGATGAGAAAGCGGCGGCCAATTCGCGTTCGAAGATACCCGGGAACTTTAAGGTTCAAGATGTTTTAAGCCCTCCCCCATAGCCGAATTGCGCCTCAGAATCGTTGCTGCCGTTTCGGCAACGAATCCTCTGCAAACCAGATAACCCTGTCACAGAAGCCTCATTTAATAACCGTAGGCCCCTACCGTATAATCATCAAGCCCGTTTAACTTCGGCTCAATCCAGACCTGAATAAAAATAAAAGGCGGTGTGAGTCTGTGAATCGTAAACCAAAACTTCCATTTCAGATGTGGAGAACCATCTTCCACCACTCTGCCCGGACTCGCGCAAGTAGTATGCGCCCACGGTATTCGTTGCCGGAAGCTGCCACCAATCAGGCGGGTCCTGCAGCCAGCCTTTTGCAAGCTTCTCTTTTAATGTGACTTCGTCGGTTTCGAGCAACCCTTGCGGCAGGATTCGAGCAAGGGTTTGGGTGGAGCAATTAAAACGAAGATACATATGCCCCGAATCACCAAAGAACCAGTATTTGCTCTGCAGGTTTGTGACCCCCTTTGGAGAAGTCTGGAATGCCTGCTTAAAAACCGAGGCGGGATGCATGGATTGGATGAGTCCAAAGGTCAGGGTGCCGATAACGGTTAAGCAGAGCAGAGCAAGCAGCGCGAGGGGAACACCGGACAGCCATTTCAACCACCTATTCTTTTTCCAACACGCAAGAATGAATAAAACGAGGAGCGAAACAAAGGCAAGGAGGCCGATGAGAGCAAGAACACCCCAAATCAAGATGACGAATAGCGGACCCATCGACTCTCATCTATCTCTTGGCTTGTCCCCAATTCCAAGTGCAAAACTTGCCGCTAATTCAAGTCGCTTGGTTCCATGCTTGTTAATCTTTCGAAGGAACGACAAAAAAGCGCGGGCGTTATTCACACCCGCGCTTCGCGTCATTCACTATAAATTTGCGTTAAGAACCGACGCTGGCGAGTTCTTCGTTGGTGGCGACGTTGACGATCTTGAACTGTTCGCTGTGGAACGCCGGCTCGGAGCGGAAGGAGAGTTTTCCGAAGTAGCGCTTTTCCATTTCGATCAGATATTTTTCGTCTTCATTGCGGAGGCGCTCGAGCACGGCAGGATTCACCACGATGCGGAGCTGGAAGTCGGATTCGTCGCGTTGGCGTTTGCGGAGGATTTCGCCGAGCTTGCGCTGAATCTCGACGCTCATGGTGAGCGCGCT
>JBQCGE010000211.1:0-3584 GCA_051955955.1 Verrucomicrobiota bacterium | reverse complement strand
GCGCCGTTAAAATCGTCGGCAAGAATAGTTCCGATTTTGAATGGAACTGTAACTGCGAGCTGGTTTGCCATGAGCAAACTCTGGTCATTTTGAAGTGTGAAAATTGTGCCGCCACTTTTAATGCCATGGACTTTGAAGGTTTGCGACGTTGCGCCACCGGCTGGGAAGGTCAGTGTCAGTATCCCGTTCACTCCGCCTGCGGGGATCGCTATATTCGGATCTCCGCTGATAACCTGCACCTGGACCGGTTGAGTAGCATTAGCACCGTTGGGAATGCGCACGGTGATATCGGAGGAATCCTGGTCAACACGAACGCTGATCTGCTCCTGGGAGTAGCTGATCGCACCAACCTCAGCCACGTTGAAGTTGTCGAACTGGGTAAACGCTGTGTCATTCAGTGCCCGGGCATAGCTGCCGAGTTCCACCACGATATTGGTCGTGTAGGGGAAAGCAACTTCAGCTCCGAGGACGTCATCTACATAAAGCTTTAAGGTTTTGCCATTCGCCACGACTTTCATTTGGTGAAAACCGCCGTCATCGAACGTGCCGCCATTCAACGCGGCCATATCGACACCGGAACCGTTGGGAACGTCCCCATTTTCACCGATCTTGCGGTTGTAACGCCAGCCGCCTTCACCGCGGACATCAGCAAAAATTACGAAATGGCTACGGGTGGGATCGGTGATCCACATCGCGCTCCGGCTTGCTGTCCCTGCACCCAACTCGGAAAGTCGATCGACAGTGATGACAAGGTTGGTTTCGAGAGAAGCGTTGAATGTGGGAACTGTCGCCAGGGAAACGCCTGGCCACCATTGTTCAATGACCGTCCCGGAAAATTCAAGCGCTCCGTTGCTTTCATAAACTTGAATATCGCTGGTCCCGCTTTCGAACGGGGTATCATCTGAGCGCCATTTCGTGGAATCAATCGTGCCGTCCTCGAAATCGTCAGAGAAGACGACGTTTGACGTTTGCGCGTGAGTGCCTACCGCGGCAAGCATGGCGCAAGCTGCTATGGCCCATTTGGCGGGTCGTTTTTTTAGAAGGGTTCTGATCATAATTTAACCATTATCTCAAATGGAGCGGCGTTTGTGAATGGTGTAAAAGGCCCAAGGTGCCTTTCCTCCGTCGCTACGAGTCCATGTGAAATTAGGAAGCTAACTTCACACGTTCCCAGCGGATAAATCAATCCTTTTCGAGCAGTAATAAATCGCAGGACCAATGCGTTCGATATGCGTGGATGCATCGCTTCGGGATATGAATTCCTGCGACTGATTCGGGCTTCACGCAAAAGGATTTCAAATCATTGGCTCGCGGGTTCTTCGCGCATCAGGACGGGCAGATCGGGTCGGTCAGCCCTTGGGCAAAGCCCTGATGTTTCCCCGAACTTGTGCCTGAGAGGGAAATGGTTAGGCCAACGCATTGCTTCAGGCGCCTATGGTCGGAAGTTAAATCATGAAGGCGTTCCGGGGATTCAACCGTGGGGCGCGTTGTTATTAGAGGAAAGGTAAAATTATTATGAAAAAGAATGCTATTTTAGTCGCTGGTATTTTATTTCTGGCCGGATGTGCCACGCACCAGGGTGGGTCCGCCAGTTATGAGTCAGGTTCCAGGATGAATGGGGCAACCACACCTACTTCACAATATGCGAGCAGCGGAGGCTATGCGCGGACGGATGACATTCATGCAGATAGTTCGATTCGGGGCGGTTCCGCAGAGGCAAGAGGATATAAAATGAGTCCCAACCCGCAGGAACCCAGCAGCTCATCAGATCGTAATTTCCAGGCGGACAGCACCATCCGCGATGGCTCAATGGGAAGTACTTCGTGGTCAAACCCAGGCACGAGTTCAGAGGCTTCAGCTAATATGAGTACCAGCACTTCAATGCCGGACAGCGACCTGGCCCAGGGCGGGTTCGATGCGGTTGCGGTTGGACAAGGCACGTCGGCTAATCACCCGGACACAGGAATGCCGGTTGAGGGTACAGGTGAAACCAGTCCCGGACCGGAGCTGAACAGCAGCCAACATTTGAATGCTAATATTTCCGGTGACAACACCATTGCCGGGGGCGAACCACCGCAGCAATACAGCAAGCAGAAACTGACACCCTCGCATGCAGAACAACGAAATACGGGACGCAAGGCGAATGACGATGCAGCGCTTCTTTCCGGTTCGGCAAACGTCCACAATGATTCGACGAGTAGCCAGGGCGCGCCTGCTGCAACGGAGCAGGGTTAGTCAACCTATCGAGGTAGTAGCTCCAGTTCTGCGACTGTTGATTCCAGCGGTTCGGCTTCACTCTCCACTGCACCAGAGAGCGAACTGCCTGTGAACGGCAATCAACCAAATGAATTGTTCAAAGATAACCGCGCGCAAGGTGTCGGTTCAGCGGCTTCGGGCGAGGTCGGCGCTTATTCCAGCGCAAACAACTCAGCCAATGATCAACTCGCGCAAAAGGTAAAACAGGTTCTCACAAAGGAAAGCACCGGCACGCATGGGATGCTCCGCGCGGAAATTTCCAAGGACATCAAGGTCACCTCAAGCGGTGATGGAGTGGTTACGCTAAAGGGCACTGTCCCTTCCCAGCAGGATAAGGAGATTGTCGGGATCCGTGCCGCGGAAGTGAAAGGGGTGAAGCGCGTGGAAAATCAACTGAACGTCGCGCCTAAGACCGATCCAGCGAATCGTGATTTGAGCACGGGCCACAACCTGGACGAGCAGCCAAACAACCTGAATCCGCAGCCTTAATTGAAGGCGGTTATGAATAAAGTAAAACGATCCTGGCCGAAGGAAGGAAACATTCCGCGCAAATCGGGCTTGCGTCCGGACAGCACGAAGTGTTCACGGCAAAAAAGCCGGGGCCTGAAAGGAGACACACCGGGCCCAAGGGGCATGTGCGAACATCAGTCCCTGAATGAGGGGAGTGAATAGCTGCACAAATGGATTAGATTAAAATCCGAAACGCCGCTCCAGAGCGGCGTTTTTTATGGGCATCCCTTTCTTGCATTTCTCATTAGCTCCAGTACTGATTTCGGAATCCAATCGCCGAAACCTGATTTGCTCCGAGCATGAAAGAGTCAAAACAAGGGCGCTCCCTCGAGTTGCCCGACCCACACCCTCGATTGGAACCCGCGGCAAAGGAGCAGCCTCCAAAAAGCTTCGCGGACTTCTGGGACCATGTTCAACATGTTTGCGCCTTGCGGGTGAGCGGCGCGTCACTGGCGATTTTTCGGATCGGATTTGGCCTCATTATGGCGCTTGAGGCGTGGTCTTTATTTCAGCCGAACCCATCAGCCATCACCCAAGGTTCAACTCCGCTCGAAACGTATTACACCGGCGCCAATATTCATTTTCACATGCCGTTTGCATGGTTTGATTGGCTGCCCCTTTTTTCCCCAGTTGTAATCAAAATGATTGCTGGCCTTATGGCGCTGGGGGGAATTTTAACTGCGCTTGGGCTTTTTTACCGTCTCGGCATTGTTACTCTATTTCTATCCTGGGGATATTTATTTGCCGTCGAATCCACCCGCACTTACTGGCAAAGTCATTATTACCTCGAATTACTAACCGCGTTTCTCCTGCTCTGG
>JBQCGE010000210.1:0-4361 GCA_051955955.1 Verrucomicrobiota bacterium | reverse complement strand
TGAACCTGATCAGCCGTCCCAATGGGTTGATCCTGCTCACCGGCCCAACTGGTTCCGGCAAAACCACGGCGATTTATTCGGCTCTTTATCAACTCGTTCAGCGACACGGGCCCACCATCAGCATCAGCACCGTGGAAGATCCGGTCGAGTTTCACCTTCCCATGATTAGCCAGGCGCAAGTCAATCGCGCCAAGGAGTTCACCTATCCCGTCGCGCTCCGTTCATTAATGCGTCAGGATCCGCAGGTCATTATGGTCGGCGAAATTCGCGATTCAGAAACAGCCGCCATCGCGGTCCAGGCAGGCTTAACGGGCCACCTTGTGATCAGCACGATTCACAGCGGAAGCACCGCCGGAGTGTTCGCTCGTTTAATCAACATGGAAATCGAACCGTTCCTCCTCGCCTCCAGCATCACGGGTGTCCTGGGATTGCGTTTGATCCGGAGAAATTGCGTTTATTGCTCCGTCCCTTATGAACCTGAACACTCAATGCTTCGGATGCTCAGTCCGGAGCAACTCGAAGTGGCCCAGTTCCGCCGCGGAACAGGTTGTGATCACTGCATGAACACAGGCTTCGCAGGCAGAACTGCTCTCACGGAAATGCTCGTTGTGGATGAAGTGATTCGCGACTCAGTGTTACAGAAGCTGCCCACCCGGAGCTTACAGCAAATCGCCGTGCAACAAGGGATGGTGAACCTTTGGCAAATGGGCGTGCAGCGGGTGCTCCGCGGTGAAACAACGCTCGAGGAAATTCTTCGGGTGGTCGCAGCCGACCAGATGTAGGATCCTGGCCCCGAATTCGTTTAGGCCACAGCTCGTTCCTGGGCCAAACGTTCCACCGTGTCTTGAATATCGCGGATGGTAAATGGCTTCTGGAGAAAATTTTCGCCGGAGATCAAAGGAACGGCGGAATTGAGCAAATCAGGATTGTTCCCACTGATGAACAAAAACTTGATTCCTGGTTTTTCCCCTTTCAGCTTGAGCGCCAGGTGATCCCCTGTCGTCTCGGGCATTACAAAATCGGAAACCACAAGGTTGATGAAATTTCTGTGCTCTTGGAAGACTTGAAGCGCTTCTTCAGGCGAAGATGCCTGGTACACAGGATCATACCCCATCGAACCGAGCATGCGCGTGAGGAACCGCAGCACATGGCTGTCATCATCCACCACCAGAATGGCCTGGCCCCTCCCTGACCGGTAATTCGCTATTCCCGCGGAAGAATTCTGATCCTGACCATGGCTCGCGACCGAGTACATACCCCCTTATCGGCGTGATCGCGATTTCGATTAATAAAAATAAATTACAACCAAACGGTCCTTATGCAGCCTTTTTGAGCTTCTTCTTAGGGTGATGCGTGTGACTGGCTTTATGCTCCGCATGGCCTCCCGCTTTCTTGCGCGTTTCCGCAAGGCTCTTTTGCAGCACCGCCACGAGGTCCACCACATTAGTTGCGGGTTTCGGTTTTGGTTTCGGTCCCCCAACTTCCTTGCCGCCATTCGCTGCTTTTTCTTCAATCAGCTTGAGCAACTTTTCACGATATACGTCCTGAAATTGGGAAGGATCCCATTCGCCACTCATCGTTTCGACCAATGACTTGGCCATCTCCATTTCCTTCTTCCCGAGTTGCTCGTCCTTTGGAAGATCCAGACCAGCCGGCTCAAGCACTTCATCTGGAAAGTGCATGAGTTCCAATACCAGGCATTCATCTGTCGGTTTCACCGCCGCAAGGTGCTGGCGCGTTTTGATGACGACCCTTGCAATCCCCACCTTCCCTGTCTCCTTTAACGTTTCGCGCAAAAGGGCGTAGGCTTTTTTGCCCCCCTTCTGCGGCTCAAGATAATAGGGAGTATCGAAAAACATCGGATCGATCTCATCCAATTCAACGAACTCCGTGATATCAATCGATTGGGTCGCTTCGGGCATCGCCTTTTCAAAATCCTCATCCGTGATCAACACAAACTGGCCTTTCTCGTATTCATAGCCCTTCACGATTTGTTCCCAGGGAACTTCCTCCCCATCCGCTTCCGCGACCCGTTTGTATTTGATGGGGCTTAAATCACTCGCCCGTAATTGCCGGAAAGAGACGTTCTCCTTCCGAGTGGCTGGGTACAACCCAATGGGGATGTTCACCAACCCGAAACTGATTGATACCTTCCAAATGGCTCTCATAGTTTTTGAAATAACATCGCTCAATCTTCCAAAGCTCCAAGGTGTGGTGGCTCTCAAGCCTTTATGGCGAATTCCTAACTTATTGATGGCCAACCGGGCTGGATAAATGGAGCACCGCTTTTTCAGTGAGTTGCTGACCCCGCTACGAACGGATCGGATGGCCTTTGCATGTAGCCTTCCAGCATTGAGCCCCGCGCGCTTTCGTGGTAACTATGAGCGTATGAGGAAAAAATGGGTTTTTGTCACAGGAGGGTGCTCCCTAATTCTCGTACTTTTAATTGCCTGCACAACGGCTCCCATCACCGGACGTAAACAATTGAGTCTGGTCAGCACTGGTCAGGAAATGGAGCTGGGATTAAGCGAATTTCAAAAGCTGAAGCAAGAAACTCCCATCAGCAAGGATCCGGAAGCAAACGCGATGGTCCAACGCGTTGGGAAGCGAATCGCAGCGGTGGCCTCGAAAGACCTGCCCAACGCTCAATGGGAATTCGTCGTTTTCGAAAGCAAGGAAGCCAACGCCTTTTGCCTTCCCGGCGGGAAAGTGGGCGTTTACACAGGCATTTTACCAATCACCAAAGATGACGAGGGGCTGGCGACAGTGCTCGGCCATGAAATCGCGCATGCGGCAGCCCATCACGGCGCTGAGAGAATGTCTGACGCATTGGCCACTCAGGCAGGAACTCAATTCGCAACCGCTGCCCTATCCAGTGCGGATCCCAAGTGGCAAACGCTCGCTTCCGTTGCCTTTCCCGCAATCGCGCAGGTCGGCGTGATTCTTCCTTTCAGCCGCAAACAGGAATCAGAAGCCGACCACATTGGGTTGATATACATGGCCAGGGCTGGTTATGACCCCCGCTCTGCCGTGGCCTTCTGGGAACGTTTTTCCGAATTCAACAATGCCAATGGAGGAGGGCAGGGTTTGGCTTTGCTACGCACGCACCCGGTCGATGCCGATCGCATCGCCGACTTAAAGCATTGGCTTCCAGAAGCATTAGCAGCCGGAAAACCGGGAAACGCGATTATTTCCGCACCTGCTCGTTAAATGGCGCAACTTCCATTTGTTTACGTCAACGTGGCCATGACCGCGGACGGCAAGTTAGCGCCTGCGAATCGCCATTTCGTTCCCTTCAGCTCTAAACGCGATCAGCAAAGAATGATGCAGCTGAGGAGCGAGGCTGATGCCGTCCTCTCCGGGGCACGGACCGTAGACATGGGAGAGGTGGACCTCGGGCCCGGCGGAAGGAAATGGCAGAAAAAGCGACTTGAAGCAGGGCTGCCTGAATTCAACCTGCGGATTATCGTGAGCGGAAGCGCTTCTGTGAATCCAGATGCGCACATTTTCAAAACACACTTTTCACCCATTATCCTGCTGGTAAATCGGACCGCCCCCCAATCGCGTTTGAAACGGCTGTCAAAACTGGTCGATGACATTCACTTGAGCGAGGGTGATTCGATTTGTTTCCGCACGGCTTTTGAATGGTTGCGCGAAAAGTGGAAAGTGAAACGTCTCCTCTGCGAAGGCGGAGGTGAAGTAAATGCCCCTATTTTTCTCGAGGGGCTCGTCGATGAACTACATCTGACAATTGCGCCGATTATTTTCGGCGGGAGAAATGCCCCAACGCTTGCCGAGGGGAAAGGTGTAGCACGCCTGGATCAAGCGGTTAAGCTTCGCTTGAAGCACCTCGAAAAAATCGGCGATGAACTCTATACCGTTTACAAGGTGCTGAACTCCTGACCTGCTCAGGAAAGTAGCTGGCGTTAAGACCATCTCAAAAGTACAAATGCATTGTGGATTGGACAACCAACGTTGCTGTACATGAGAGCGCTTCGCCTGAACAGATACGTCGTCGAATTTTCGAAGCGCTGAAAAATCGCACGCTTGATCCATTCCTCCTTTACTCTGGGTTACGGCAAACTTCCCTTTGGATCGCCCTCCACCAATCCATTTCACCCGCGCGCATTCATGTTCAAATTTCCGCTCTTTATCAAAACGCATTTGCAGGACTAACCACCCATGCCAACCCGCTCCACATCGTGAGCCTTGGGTGTGGAGATGGCAGCAAGGATTTGCAATGTTTGCAGGCGTGCCGGTCGCGAGGCAAAACCGTGCTCTACACCCCTTGCGATATCAGCCTGGAGATGGGGATGACTGCCCATCACCTCGCGACAAAAAACCTGCCGGGCCTGCAATGC
>JBQCGE010000209.1:0-3675 GCA_051955955.1 Verrucomicrobiota bacterium | reverse complement strand
TCGAAGCATTATCCTTCAGCTCAATGGTATCGGCCCAGGCAAAAGGCAACAGCAATGCCGAGGCAAACAGCGGGATGCAACGCCGGTGTAACATAAGCAAAAGCTAGCGGGTGAACAAAAGGAAAACAAGACGGGACAAGTGAACCTGCGTTGACCGAGCAAAACTGATGCGAAACGGTGTGACACATGAAGAAGGGAAGCACTCGCGATTTCCCTTTCAGGCAAGGACGAACCTGCTGAAAAAGTTACCTTGTCCTTTTGGCAAACGTATTTTCCAGGTGTCGAATCTCGCTGATTTCGCCGTCCTGCAACAGGACTTCCACAATGTCGAACCGGTATTTAATTTCCTGCGTTTTCAATTGCCGGATGTAATCTTGTGCGGTCCGCCTGAGTGCGCGTTGTTTCGCAGCATTGACTGCACGTTCGGGACGGGTCCAACCGGAAGAGCGGGTCTTTACTTCGACGAAAACCAGGCAATCAGCATCCCGGAAAACCAGGTCAATTTCGCCTCGTCGCCCCATATAATTTGCGGTGAGAAACTTGAGGCCCTTTGCAACAAGATGGTCACGCGCGGCTGATTCTCCCTGGACTCCGCGTAGGAGATGGAGCGGCTTAACGGGTGATGAAGGCTGGTAAAGCCATGATTTTATTTTCGCCCAGAGAGCCATTCGTAAAATTGTCCATCTTCCGATTTTTTTAACCGTGGACAAAGTGGGACTCATTCTAAACGAGGGCTGCTGGCAAGAAAACAATATTAGCCGTTCGACGGTTTTAACCATCTTAATTTTCCTTCCGCGAATTTCAGTGGTGCATGGGATGGGTATATTCGCGTCCGCTGCCGATACCTGCCGGATGTTCGACGTATTCACCCTGGTGTGGAACAGCGACTTCGTCGAAACGATTCGCAAGCTCGTGGAGAGCACGCCGCATTTCCTCTCCCGCCAGTGCAGGGCCATGGCCGGTCACGACCAGGTCAGGCTCCAATGCGGCCAGTGTTTCAACGGAACGCCGGGATTCAATCCAATCCTGAGTGTAGTACATTGGTGGGCCATGGAGTTCTGGTTTTTGAACAGCGACCGCGTAGGCAGACTCCTGGCGTGTGGTAATGAACGCATCGCCAGCAATGAGCATTCGATCCTCCTCACGCCAAAGCGAAACGTGCCCCACCGTATGGCCCGGGGTGTGAATCCAGCGCCAGCCTGGCATACCTGGGACCATTTGGTCCGGCGAAAGGAGTTGCAGATAATCACCCACGTTTACTGGCCCTCGCGAGTAAAAGCGGGCAAGCGAAGACATCATGCCGCCGCCCACTGATGGATCAGCGGGAGGGTACGAAGCCCTGCCGTCGAGAAAAGGAGCTTCCAACGAGTGCGCATAAACAGGCACATCCCAAAGCTCGGCTAAATGTTCCAAAGCGCCAATATGATCAAAATGGCCATGCGTCATAATAATCGCGCACGGCCGGGAATTTTCCCCGAAACGTTCTTTCGCGGCTCGAAGAATCATTCCTTTCGTGCCAACCACTCCAGCGTCAATAAGCACCCACTCGCGATCGGCAGCACCCGGTTTTCCGTAAAAAACTACGTTTACTATTGCGAGCCGTTTGTAAGCGATATCAAGGGCGATTTCGCGACTCTTTGAGTCTCGAATATCAATTAGTTCCGGCAAATCAGCCGAAGCCTGCTCCGAAACGTGAACCTGCTCCTTCATAACACCTCCATGTGGAAGCGTCGCACTCGATTCGGAAAAGACAATGGTGCTGGCCGTTGCCGATTGGCGCATCGGAATTCAAGGAGCAGCCTTGAAGTTAGAAATGAAAAAGAACCTTCCTCAAGATTTACGAGGTTCTTTCGATGAAGGCTGAACGCGCGGTTTGCTCTCGCCGTTTTGTTGCGTGTCCACGTTGGGATTTTTCGCGATGGGACGATTCTTGGCTTGTGAGGTGGCCTGGTCGGTTTTTTGGCTTTCTCCAGCTTTCATGTCATAAAGTCGTCCTGGGTGTAGAAAAGCGCAATGGCCCGGGCGAATCGGGTGGTACGTGAAAAAGCCATCCGTGGAAGGATGGCTTCGCATTTGAAATTTGAGTGAGCCTCTTTTAGCGGCGGAAAGGAATCCATGACGATTCCGGCTCATGCGTGGCGCAAGCCTGGTTGATCGGAGCGTCAGGCTGGGCTGAATTGGGCTGCACCAAATTTTCTTTCAAGAGATACGCCTCAACCTCCTCGCCACTGATGTCCGGGAGCATTCGTCCGTTAATTTCAACACAAGGGCTGAGCATCTGACCGCTCTTCTCGATCATTTCCTGGCGTTGAGCAGGGTTGTTGATGATATCGCGGTCTTCGTAAGGCAAATCGTACTTGCGCAAAATGGCGCGAACACCCTGGCTCCAACCGCAAGTGGGTTTCAAATAAGCAATAATTTTTGGTTTCTCCATAAAGCAGTTTCCGATAAGGTGATAAAATTGCCATAGCGGAGCGAATTCGCAAACGATTACTCAGCGGTGCAGAAGTTGGGCGGGTCCAAGGCACGAGCAATGCGATCCTTGTTGGCCAGCGTGTAATCCAACCTGGATCATTAACTCACACCCGCTTCGAGAGGCGCCCGCAGGTCGTCCGTTGAGCCTTTTTGAGGTTCAAATGCTTTAATTAGTTTTGAGAGGTCGATGAAGGCGCTCGCCGAAATTTTGAGATCTTCACCTAAATTATTCTCAAAGGCAGCAGCCTCAACACGAATGCCACGACGGCGCAATTTACAAGCCACATAGCCAAAATCACCGTCGCCAGTTACGAGAGTGACGATGTCCGGCTTTAATTCAATGCAAAGCTCGATGGCATCAGCCGCCATCATCACATCCACATTCGCCTTGTAAGCCTGTTGGGTGGTGGGACGACCTTGTTTACGGACAACGTAGAACCCCTCCGCTTCAAGCCAGTGCAGGAAGCGCTCGCGTTTTTGACGAAACTCAGTCCATTCACCGGTCATCGGTGGAAGCCCGGCAAACACGAATGTTTCCAGGACGTCGCGTTCTTTAGAGAGAAATTCGCGCAGCTTGATCCAGTCGATTGACCGGTTCAATTTGCTGCAAATCCCAGTAAGATTGCCCTCGTCAATGAAGATGATGGCTCGATTACGCGCTACGAATACTTTTTGACCCCCGGTCGGCA
Source organism: Verrucomicrobiota bacterium (assembly GCA_051955955.1). Taxonomy (GTDB): domain Bacteria; phylum Verrucomicrobiota; class Verrucomicrobiia; order Limisphaerales; family SXQI01; genus DASVNK01. The sequence continues at coordinate 511 of JBQCGE010000209.1, read as the reverse complement.
TGCAAATTCTCCCTCCTTTACTTAATCATGGGTATTGCGGAGGAAAAATGCAATAGGGGTAAAGCGCCTCAAATCGAAAGACGACCGCTAGAGGCGGCAGAAATATACTTCTGGAGCAATAAAAAAGCTTTCGCGGGTCAGGAAATCCCTTATTGTTGCGCTTTGATGCGGCCATTCCAGATTATTTTTAACCCGACCAGCGCGGCGGAACTTTCCAAAATGCCGAAGGAACTTCAGCTTTATATTTTAGGCGAGTTTCGCGGCTTGCCTAAAGAGGTGCTGAAGGCGGATATGGAGAAATATGGCCAACTGGAACGCGCAGGGAAACATTTGCTGCGCTTTCGGCTCGGTGAATACCGTGTCTATTTCGAGCGAAACGAACTCGGGGTATTGGTTTACCGCATTTTAAACAAGAACACCCTCAAGGATTTTCTTTATCGCTCCAACCTGCCCATCCGTGAGGATGAGGCTTTGCAACAGAATCCAAAATTCTGGGAGTTGATTGAGGCAG
>JBQCGE010000208.1:0-3586 GCA_051955955.1 Verrucomicrobiota bacterium | reverse complement strand
GGGCCATAAACCTACGGATTTCCCCGTTGCGCACCGGCAGCAGGGTGAAATCTTGTCGTTACCGATTTATCCGGAAATCACAAACGAAATGATTGCCCGAGTTTGTGGCGCGATTAACGATTTCCTGGCGAAGCTATAATTCTTCCACTCAGATGCCGCAGAGATTTTTTCTGGCGGGGCGCCCAAAATGGACAGACGAAGCGTCTGTCCTCCCCATGACTTACATGACTGTTCCGTTACTGGATCTTAATGCGCAAAATGGGCCGCTCGAAAGCGAACTGAAGCAGGCCTTTGAGCGCGTTTTACGTTCAGGCCAGTTCATCTCCGGACCGGATGTCGCGCTGCTTGAAGAGGAAATGGTGAAGTTCACCGGGGCTCAGCATGCGGTAGGGTTATCGTCCGGAACGGACGCATTGCTCGTTGCCTTGATGGCGCTCGATATTGGTCCTGGCGATGAGGTGCTCTGTCCGAGCTTTACGTTTTTTGCCACGGCAAGCTCTGTTGCACGCCTCGGCGCAGTACCCGTTTTTGTCGATTCGTACCTGGATACATTCAATATCGATATGGCGGATGCCGCGGGGAAAACAACTCCGCGCACGAAGGCAATTATTCCAGTGCACCTCTTTGGCCAATGCGCCAATATGGGCAGTGTGCTTGAGCTTGCAACGACACACAAGTTGCACGTAATCGAGGATGCCGCTCAATCAATTGGCGCGGCCTACCAGGGCAGAAGCGCCGGGACGCTGGGCACTTTCGGGATTTACAGCTTTTTTCCGACAAAAAACCTCGGGGCGCTCGGTGACGCTGGGATGCTCGTCACAAACGATTCCAGGCTCGCGGAGAAAGTGCGCATCCTTCGCAACCACGGGATGAACCCCCGCTATTATCACCAGATGATCGGTGGGAACTTCCGCCTCGATTCCTTGCAAGCAGCCTTCCTGCGCGTAAAGCTGCCGCACTATCATGAGTACGTTGCAAACCGACAGCGCAACGCCCGGTTTTACAACGAAGAGTTGGCGAAACTTAGCGGTTGCACCTTCTCAAATCTTCCTGGCGTTTCATCTGCAAGGGTAATCCTGCCCGTTGCTCAAGAGGGAATGGTCCATATCTGGAACCAATTCACGATTCGGGTGCTTGGAAACGGAATGCGCGATAAACTCCGGGCGCATATGGCTTCGCGTGGAATTGCCTCGGAAATTTATTATCCCGTTCCGCTGCATCAACAGGAGTGCTTCCGTTACCTGAACCAGGGCGGGAATATTCCAAATGCCAGCACTCTTGCGACGCAGGTGTTAAGTCTTCCGATTCATTCGGAGCTGAGCACTGACCAATTGCGGCAGGTCGTTGACGCCATTTCCGAGTTTCTCCTTTCGTCCGCCTGATGAATCGGATTGGAAAAAACGCCATTTACAATTTCGGCGGCATCGCTGCCGGAATGTTGGTGTTGCTGATTGCCACTCCGGTTTACATCAAATACCTCGGGATAGACCAATTCGGTCTCTTCACACTGATCTCTTCGATCACGGCTCCGCTCGGGATTTTAAACGCGGGGATTTCCCAATCGGCTACGAAATTCGTGGCCCAGTACATCGCCGCTGGCGATTATGTAAAAGCGGCTGAGTCCGTTCAAACTTCAGCTTTTCTAAATCTCGCTTTTGGAATGGCGGGGTGTGCAATCCTCGTGGCGCTTGCCCCCTGGCTGGCAATTTCGGTCTTCAAAATTCCGGCGTCATTACATCACAGCGCTACTATTGCCTTCCGTATCGCGGGCGTAATCTGGTTGAGCACTCAAATGGGGCAAACCTATCAGGCAGTGATTACCGGCGTCCAAAAGTTTGATACGCTTGCCCTTCACAATGCCTTGCAATCGCTCCTCATGTACGGACTGGGCGCTGCGGTGGTTTGCTTCTCCCCCTCAATCGTTTCGGTACTGCTGGTTTCACTCGGAGTATCTACCCTTTACTGGCTGATCTGGTATATCAAAGCCCGAGAGAGCATTCGTCAAATGCCACTCGGCCCACGCTGGTCATCCAAACAGGCAAAAGAAACGTGGGCTTTTAGTGGATGGCAGATCCTCAATGCAATTGTCGGCTTGTTGGGAAACCATGCTGACCGCCTCCTTCTCGGAACATTAAAGGGAACGGGTCTCGTGGGATTCTACGGAATCGCACTCTCGATTCAATCCAGGCTGGTCACATTAATTTGGAGTCTGCTTGGAACTTTATTTCCGGCTGCGAGTGCCGCTTCCACACAGGAGAACAAAAGTGAACTGCTTGTCCTCCGTTACGGGTGGGCCTTTGCTATCCTGGGCATGGCCCTATACGGAACCCTGTTTGTGGTGGGGCCGGATTTCCTGGTGCTCTGGCTCGGTCAAAAAGTAGGTCTGCAAACAGCCCCTGTCCTGCAAGTCTTATTGCTGGTGGCCTTTGTTGGGCTTCCTTCGGCCGTTCTTTACCATTACCTGCTCGGGCATGGCCTGACTAAATGGCTATCATTGGGGAACATCGCTACATCGGCTTGCACCGTCCTTCTTGCATGGGTGTTTATTTCCCACTACGGCCTGCTCGGTGCCGCCTGGAGCGGTGTCGCTGGAATTCTTCTCACGCGGCCGATCTTTCACCTCTGGGTGATGAAACAGCGATTTCAGTTCGGTGAAGGACTGGTCCGGCACTTCAGCCTTCTTTACAGCTCCCAGATTTCCGGCGCTCTCGCGATTGGATTCGCCTGGTTAATTTACCAAAGGGGACTTTTCGTATCGAACCTATACATCCGAATTGGGCTTGGTGCCATAATTGTCCCGGTGGTTAGCCTCTCTGCAATGTTTCTACTCGAACGACTTATTTTCGGGCACTTTTTCCCGATCAAAAAGATTCTGGAAAACCTCCTGGAGAGCCGTCGTCGCGGGGCTGTTACCTCACCACAAACGGTTCCAGGCAAGAACGCTTAGCTTTAACTCCCCTCCTATCAGCGAGGCTCGAACTACGCCATCGCTTCTTCCTTCTTACTCTCTGCTCCTCTCCCGCTTTTCAATTCCTTGCCGTTTCGCGATTTCTGCGGAGGACGATTCTGCATGACGCAAGTCACAATCGTTCCGCAATCAGGACCAGGGGCGACAGAAACTGTTGCTCCAATCATCGCTGCGCGGTAATTCATCACGCGCAAACCCATCCCGCTCGCCTTCGAGCTTCCCTTAGGCAATCCGCATCCATCATCCTGTACGGTAAGGGTCACCTGGTTATTTTGCGTACTCAGGCCAATGGTTATGTTTTTGGCCCGACCATGCTTAATAGCGTTATTTACCGCTTCCTGCGCAATGCGGTAGAGGTGAACCGCGGCTGCATTATCGTAGACCTTCGTCACCTGCGGCGCTTTGATCACGCAATTCACATTCGTGCGGCTGACCCGATCTGCCAGTTCCTGTAACGCGGCCTGCAACCCGTTATTTTCCAACTCTACTGGGCAAAGGCCACGCGCTAGGTCGCGAGCCTGGGAAATGGTCTCATTGACCATCGTGGTGATTTTTTTAACGTCACCAGCCTCAGGTAAATCGCGTGAGGCAAGCTTCTGCTCCACCACCTTGACCATG
>JBQCGE010000207.1:0-4457 GCA_051955955.1 Verrucomicrobiota bacterium | reverse complement strand
CATTGATGGCCCTTTATCCGCTTCACAAGGCATTCGGAGTCACCCGTATGTTCGCTTCGAGCTACCAGGCTGTTTCGGGTACCGGCGCGAAAGCGATTGAAGAATTGCAACGACAGGTTTCGCAGGTAGTGGCGAATGATACCGTTACTCGCGAGGTTTACCCGCACCAAATTGCCTTTAACGTGCTGCCACAGGTCGATTCATTTTTGCCCAGCGGTTACACAAAAGAAGAGATGAAGCTGGAAAACGAGGGGCGCAAGATCATGCATCACCCGGCGTTTCGGGCGAGCGTCACTTGCGTACGCGTGCCTGTATATCGAGCACACTCTGTTGCGATTACGGCTGAATTTCAGAAACCCGTTTCGGTGGAGGAAGCGCGCGAGGTGCTGGCAAAAGCTCCCGGGTTGGATATCGTCGACAATCCTGAGAAATCCGAATACCCGTTGCCACTTTATGTGGCAGAGCGCGACAATTGCCAGGTCGGCCGCATACGGAAGGATTGCGCCATGGACAATGGCCTTTGCTTCTGGGTTGTAGGAGATCAGTTGCTCAAAGGGGCTGCCTTGAACGCCGTCCAAATCGCCGAAGAACTTTTGAAATAAATAACCGGATCCGAGTTGATTCGGGATCGAGGATAAAATCTTCCCGAGCCGCTTTAGCTTTGCTTGAGCGGCTTTTTATTTTTTAAAGAGGGAGCCCCAGAAGGATTTTTTTTCGGTTTCCTTCTGCTGAACTTTAAGCTGGCCGAGGAGAGACTGCCAGGCGATGAAGATTTTATGCCACTGGTTTTCCATCGTGCGGAGGGATTGTTCCTGCAATTCGCTGGCGTAGCGGATTGAGGGGGCACCACTGATTAATCCCAAAATATCCTCTTTGCTTGGACTGGAGGCTTCGATCGCGGAGAAAATGATTTCGAGTTCCTGCGTGATGACACTCTTGATTTCAAGAAATTGTCCTTCGTCCTCAGGCTCGAACTTTTTTGAGCGGGCCAGGCTGAGATAATGATTGAATTGCTTCCAGCATTCGAGGTGGTTTTCCATCGTCCGGACCAATTCATCTAATTTTTTTGCGCTCATAGACATGTCACTGATTATCCTTATCGGACATTTTTGGTCCGGGGAGAGAGAAAAATGATTGCACCGCCGCGAAGTTCGCGGGCTTTGAGGTCAAGGGAGGAATATTGAATGGCGAGTTCTGAGCTATTCTGACCTGTTTTGCGCGCATCTTTGAAGGCTTGCAGGACCATGTGGCCGATTTGTTTCAAGCTTTCGCGTGAAAAACTACTCGGAACCGTGCTGGTCACGATCTCGCCTGCGCTATCCACAGTGAAGCTGCCGGTGGGCAGGGGAGCGGGCGTTTTTGTTTGAGGTTTGAAAAAGCCGAGGAAGCCCATTGTTCGCGACCTTTCTGCACACTGGCATCAATTTCGTCGCGAGTCGGAGACCCAATCATGCCAACAGCGTATTTGTCACCTCCATGATAGGCGATGTGGAGGACTCGGCGAAGGCCCTTTGCTTCGAGACGCTGCACTTCACCAAAGTGAAACTTGTCACCTAGCTTCTGAAAATGAGCGGTGGTTTCCTTGATCCAGCCTGCGATTGCTTCGCCATTTTCAAGGCCCCACACCTGTACCTTGGATCCTCTATGAGGAATGCGCATTGCGTATTCCACTCCAGGTATGGATTCCAGCGTTGCCTGCTTGAGCGAACGTGAGGGGTCTGATCCTTCCTGGGTTGGCTCAGTGTCCGTTTTTTCGAGCAGTTCTGTTTCTGCTTCGGCTTCATCGAGCGCCTGGGCGGTATCCAGTAGTAATCCCTGGTAAGATGTAAAAATCCTCCGCTCGCGTTCGCTTTCGATTGGGAGAATTTCGAACGTGCCTGTTTTCCAGGAAAGGATGCGTTTGAAAGCTTCCTCGCCTTCGCCTTCCTGGGTGGCAGCGTCAATCAAATCACCGTTCTGAATCCAGATTTTTCCTTCAAGTCGGCCGTTGGTGATTTTGAGGACGGATGAGCTGCCCGACAAACACTCCAACTGGATCAGGTCCACCATACTTTTGCTCTGCACGCCGCGAAAGCCGCCGTTGATCTCCTTACTCAAAAGTGACTCGATGCAATCGAGCAGGAACGTAAGCTCGGATTTATTCGCAGGTTTTTCCAGATAGAGGTCGATGCCGAGGGAATAAGCGCGGGAGCGCATCTGTTCATCCGCGACTCCTGTGAGAACGACAGTGCGGAGTTGGGGATATTTGCGGCGAACGATTGAGATGACTTGCAGACCATCCATCTTCGGCATTTTCAAATCGCAGATCAGGACATTGAACTGGCCGGATTCCAGGATGGACATGGCGCGCGCGCCTGAGGTGGAGATGTGAACCTCAGGTTCAGAGCTAAGCCCGAGCAACATTTCCTGGTACAAGTCGAGCACTTCCGGATCATCATCCAGAAGCAGGATTTTCGGTTTGACCGCGCATTCGAATTCCACTGCGGCGCTCATGCAGTTACTCCTATCGGCATAAAGTTAATATTTTTCAAAAAGATTCGAAATTCTTTTGAAATTCCCGACAACCAGCTTGCTGTCTGAATCGCATTCTAAAGTTTGGCGCAGGCGCTCCGATAAACTTTGCAAATGGCAGGCAAGCTGCTTGTCTCCATTCAAATTTGATTAAGCACATCCTGCACCGATGTTGGGATTTCTCAAAAAATTAGTAACCAAGAGTGACTCGAGCGCGCCAGCCGTTGCTCCCGCCGCTACACCGGCCCGCCCGGTCGCACCCACACGTCCGACCGCGCCAGTGATACCGGCGAGATCGACAACGCCGGAAAGGAGTGTGCCACCGACTGCACGCCCGAGTGCCCCAATCGCGTCCGGCAGCTTTCCCGCGGAAGCAGTTACGCCGGTAAAACCAGTTTCCGCTGCCGTTGCATCGCAGCCTGCCGCCCGCGCAGTTGACCCGGAAGGAACGGTCGATTTGCCATTTAAACAACTGTTTCCAAAACTTTCTGCACAGGTGCAAGCCTTGCCGCATCAACTTCCCGACACCGACGGGTTCCTCCGTATTCCCCTCGGGATGGTAAGGACTCAACTGGCGAAGGGTGCCGTCAAACTGCCCTTTTCTCAATTCCGTGAATTTTCCCCCTCAGGAGTATTTCCTGAGCCGCAAAAAGGACCGGACTTTGAAGTCGAGATTCCGTTGAGTGAAATTGTCTCAAGAATTAAGCCAGAAGTAATTGGCAGAAGGACAAACCAACGCAAGATCGAAGTTCCTGAAAAAATTGCTCCTTTATTTAACAGTGATGGCAAACCCGTTGAAGGTTTGAAGGTTTCTGATGAAAAATCGAAACCGTCTGCTAAACCTGCCAAAACTGAAGCGGTTCAGCCCGGAGCAGAAATCAAAGCCGCGGCACCGGAACAGCAAAGCCCATTAGCAACCGAGAAACGAGATCCCAAACCTGTTGCTCCACCACCGCCAATCCAGCCAGCAACACCGCTGCCTTCACCAGCAGATTTGATCCCATCTCCCAACGTTACTCGGGAGCCGGAACCTGGCGATGAACCAACGATTGCCCCACGATTCAAAGTGTCCGCTTCGGAACCGTTGGTGAATGAACCGATTCGCGCACCGCGTCTCGATCCATCGTTGGCGAGTTTAAAGCCGAAAGCTCTCGAGCCTGAGAAGCCGCAGCCAGCAGTTGCTCAAAACAAGATTGTTGCGCCTTCACAGCCAGCGAGCGGCAGTCAACCCGATTTCATCATCGCTTTCATGGATTTGGTCTCGTTCTGGACCGATAGCGGAAAGCAGGAATTGGCGAATTTATACCGGCACTCCGCGGAAATTCCGCGCAGCCGGATTGAACAAGGTCTGCGCCGAGGCAAAATCAACTTTACCTGGCGGGAGTTCAAGCCCTGGGTGAAGCTGGCTCCAGGAAATAGTCTTCCGACGATTGCGGAGGAATATGAAGTGGAATTGCCGCTCGCCATCGTTGCTCCTCGCTTTTTCCAGGATCGCAATCCAGGAAAACCGCAGCGGAGAATTGCGCCATCCGATGATATCCCGGATGTTTTCGCGGTTAAATCAGAGGTGGCTTCGAGAATCGGGGCAAATACCGAAGTAAAAGCAGAGGAGCAGGCTCCAGCTCCAGCCGATGTTTCAGGAACGGCACCAATAGCAGCAGAGGAGCCGGTGGAGAAACCGTTCGGTTTCGAGAGCATTTTCAACAAACCGGGGAAATCCAACTGGAGTTTCAGTGAAGTTACCGAAAATTGCGCCGCACTCGAGGGGGTTGCGGGTGCATTAATTTCCGACTCTGAAGGGTTGCTGATCGCGGGACAATGGGGCGGTGAAGGCAAAGCGGATTCGGTCGCCGCCTTCATCCCGCAAATGCACCGCCGGTTCGTGGAATACGCCACCGAATTAAAATTGGGAGAGGGCGAGAACTTCACGTTCAAGCTGGAAAACA
>JBQCGE010000206.1:0-7798 GCA_051955955.1 Verrucomicrobiota bacterium | reverse complement strand
CTCGTAATATTTGGGCAGCTCTTTTTCATTCTGCCAATACGCATTTTCAATCTGCGAAAGCCCCGATATTCCAAACGCATAAATATCCGCCTCACCGTGCGTGCTGTAACCCTGGAAGTTTCGGTGCAGTTGCCGGGTCTTTTGCGCGATGGCCAGTTCATCTGTCGGCTTCGCGAAATGATCCATGCCAATGTAAACGTAGCGATCGTCCGCGGTCAGTTTCTCCACCGCCATTTTGAAAATCTGGAGCTTCTCTTCAGCCGTCGGCAACTTGCCAGCTTCCAAAATCTTCTGGGCGGGTTTAATCCAGGGAACATGCGCGTAGCTGAAAAGCGCGATTCGATCCGGATCCAGCTTCAGAACTTCGTCGATCGTATTCTCGAACGTCGCAACGGTTTGCCTGGGCAATCCATAGATCAAATCAATGTTCAACGATTGAAATCCCAGTTCCCTCACCCAATCAATCGTTTGTCGGGTCATCTCGATGGGCTGGATTCGATGCACCGCCTTTTGCACCTCAGGGTTGAAATCCTGCACCCCGAGTGAAGCGCGATTGAACCCAATTCCCCGTAATGCTTCGATATGTTCGCGGCTTAACCTTCGTGGATCGATCTCCACCCCAGCCTCCATTTTTGGGTCAATCCGAAAGCGCTTATGAATGTTTTCACCCAACCGCTTCAACTCGCTCGGCGCAAGAAAGGTTGGCGTGCCTCCGCCAAAGTGGAGCTGCACCACGCTGCGCTTCGGATTGATAACGGAAGCCATCTGGCCCATTTCCTTGTCCAGATAAGTCAGGTAGGTGCCGCTTTGTTTATAATCGGTCGTAATTACCGTATTGCATCCACAGTACCAGCAAAGCGTTTCACAAAACGGAATGTGGAAATAAAGAGACAGTCCACCTTCCGTTTTGTTATTGGCGATGATCTCGTCCGCAAGCTGAGGCCAGCCTACTTCATTAGTGAAACGGTTCGCCGGGGGATACGAGGTATAACGCGGTCCCGCCACGTTATATTTGTTGATCAAATCAATATCGACCTGCAATTGGCTCATGAAAATCTCCGAACAGTTTCGACCAGGGTTTGAATGCAATCAAGGCTCGCATTTGGCGGCAAGCCATGCCCCAAATTGAAAATCCAGCCCGCACGCCCACGCATTATCTCAAGCAGATTTTCCGCCTCACGCCGGACCAAGCCTGGATCGCCGCTCGCGAGCAACGCAGGATCAAAATTCCCCTGCACTCCAAGGCGCTCCGGAATATGCTCAACAGCTTCAGCCATCGAAATCCCGTGGTCGATTCCAATGACATTCCCACCGGATGCACTGAGTTCGTTCCAACTCCGCGATCCTTTTGAAAATACAATCACGGGCACTTTTTTGCCGAGCCCGGCTATAATCCGCTGAATCCAAAGGCCCGATCCCGCCCGAAATAACTCAGGAGGCAACATTCCGCCATGGGTATCGAAAATCTGCACAACCTCAGCCCCGGCCTCAATCTGCATCCGTAGATATTCGGTCACTGCAACCGTGAGCTTTTCGGCCAATAGTTTATAAACGGATGGCTGCTGCCGCAGGATTTCCAAACCGCGTTTCGGTTCCGGACTGCTCCCTCCTTCCAACATGAAATTCGCCAGTGTCCACGGAGAACCTGAGAATCCAATCAATCCCGTTTCCCCCTTCAACTCCGGTTTGATCATCTGCAGGGCCTGCTTCACGTAATTCAGCCGCTCCCGAATGCCTGAGGTGGAGAGTCGCTCGATATCAGACCTCTCTCGCAATTGAAATTCCATCTGCACTCCGCCCGCTTCCCGGAACGAATACCCCTGCCCCATCGCTTCGGGAATCACTAAAATATCTGAAAACAGGATAGCCGCATCGAAACCAAAGCGCCGGATCGGTTGGAGAGTAACTTCGGTCGCCAGTTCCGGCGTGCGCACCAGTTCGAGGAAGCTATACTTTTCCTTCAAGGCACGATACTCGGGCAATGCCCGCCCTGCCTGGCGCATCAGCCAAATCGGCGGGTAACTCACCGGCTCGCAATTGCATGCCCGCAAAAACCGTTCGCGTCGCGTCAGATTTTGCTCTGCGACCATCGTCCCCGCGCCTGCCATTTGATTCGACTTCACTGGCATATTCAATAACTCCCCTAATCTGGCAGAACAAAGCCGATGGGGCTAATTATTCTTCCATTTCCTCCAGCCAAAGTTGAAGTAACTTGATCTGCCACACGGAATGCTCACTTTGAGAGCCTTTCAATTTTACCCAACTCCATTCCTCAAGTAACTTTCGCTTTCATGGAACAGTTGTTGAAGCTCGAACGCGCATTCTTAGACCCGGTCGCCACTCGCGAGCAATTGACCGATTTTTGCCGAGAGTCGGTCGAGCAAAATTTTTGGGGCATCCTCCTGCGCAGTTCCCGCCTGGAACAGGCTTCTCACGATCTCGGTGATTCAGAGCTGAAAATTTCCTGCCTCGTCGGGGCAGGTGCAGTCGACAAGGATGTGAAACGCTTTGAAACTGAAGTCGCCGTTGATTATGGCGCTCACGAAATTTATCTGATTCCAGCTATCGCTCAGCTAAAGGATGGGGCCTGGGACTATGTCCTCCGCGAAATGCGCGACGTGGTTGAAGCCGCCGATGAACGTGCCGTCAAGGTCATGATTGAACCCAATCTGCTTTCCGCCGCCGAGTTGGAACGAGCAGTCGCCCTGACACTCGAGTCCGGCGCTCAATACATCGTCAGCAGCACCAGCAATAACAGCGCATTGTTGGATGAAATCCGCCGCCTGCGTGATTTGGCCGGAAATGAATTCGGCCTGATCGCTTCAGTTCCCGACAATAATTTTGACACTCAACTCCTCGCAGAGGCGGGAGCAAATCGTGTCCTCGTTCTCAATAACTCGTCCAGACGCTCCTACCTGGAACAATCGTATGCGATTTAATTTTTGGGCCACTCCAATCCTCTGCACCAAAAATAACTTCTCCCTCCAATTCCCATGATTCGTGGATGGTTGCGGTTTATCCACCTTCACGTAAGGTTTCCCCTAATTTCGAGTAAAATATAATTGGCTGGAGGAATGAAATCTTTAGTTTTAATCACCGCGCTTTTTTGCGCATTCAATGCCGTTGCCCAATCAATTCCGGTGCCCAATGCATCCTTTGAACTGCCGGAAACAAGCTTTGCTGATCCACGGGTCGATTCCTGGCAAAAAACTCCCAAACCAATCTGGTTCGATGAATCCCAGGGCGGCAGTTGGGATCAAGTAATTGGCGTCTTTAAAAACACGGCGGCCGGTTCTTCCGACCATATCGATAATATGGACGGCAACCAGGGCCTGTTTCTCTTCGCCTTGCCCGAAGCAGGCTTGTTCCAGGATTACGAATCGATTGGGGGCACCAACACCATCTCCGGTCACGAATTCAACGCCACTTACCAACCCGGCAAACGCTATGACCTGACCGTCGGCGTGCTCGGTGGCGGCGGTGGCATGAAGGAAGGTGTCACGCTTCAACTTGCGCTCTATTATCGCAACTCCAACGGCGATAAGGTCGTGATTGGTTCCACCACAATTACTAACTCCCCCACGCTCTTCCCCACCAACACTCATTTTGTAGATTTCAATCTTCGCATTCCCACCGTCCAGGCCTCCGATGCATGGGCCAGCCAAAAAATTGGAATTTCCCTTTTGTCCACCGTCGGTTTTGACCTGCAGGGCGGGTATTGGGATTTGGATAATGTTCGCCTCGCTTCAAGCGTCGCAATCCCGAATGATTCCTTTGAACTTCCAGAAACTGCTTTCGCCGATCCGCGGATTGATTCATGGAACAAAACTCCGAAACCCGCGTGGTTCGATGAGTCACAAGGCGGTTCATGGGACCAGTTGACCGGCGTCTTCCTGAACACTGCCGTCGGTTCGCCCGATCACATCGACAATGTCGAAGGCAAACAGGCGATGTTCCTGTTCGCTCAGCCCGAAGCTGGAATTTTCCAGGATTATAATTCCGAAACGGACACCAATGGCACCCCGACGCACGCCTTCAATTACACTTATGAAGCAGGCAACCAATATCGTCTAACAGTCGGAGTGATGGGTGGTGGGGGCGGCATGAAGGAAGGAGTAACATTGAAGCTCCTCCTCTATTATCGCGATGCGCAAAGTAACCGGGTGGAAGTCGCTTCTACAGTCGTGACGAATAACACCACAACTTTCCCCACCGTAACCCACCTCGTCGATTTCACCGTTGAGACGCCAGTAGTCTCCACCAATGACGCATGGGCTGGCCAGCATGTTGGCGTGGCGCTGCTTTCTAATGTCGGCTTTGATTTGCAGGGCGGTTATTGGGATTTGGATAATGTCCGCCTCTCCATCGTTGAACCCGCCCCGCTTCAACTTTCAATCGCAAATGCCGGCTCAGGCATAATGGTTTCCTGGCAAGCCCAGGCCGGTGTGACTTATTACCTGCAAACCTCGACTGACTTGAAGAACTGGAGCCCGTCATTGAACCCAGTCACAGCCGATGGCGGCCCCGTCACCGTAACCATTCCGCAATCCGGTCCTCACGAATTTTTCCGCGTGACCACCGCTCCTTAAAGGAGGCGAAAAAGGCATTGCCGCTTTTTGCCTTTCCATATTGGAAGAAACGGTTGTGATTGAGGACCCAGGGGGCTACCTTGGTGTGTTGTCCTATTTTGGGTGCCCAACCGATTTGATGCCCAGGTTTGCAACTCATTTCCCAATCGCTGAATGACACTACGGATCAATCACATGCAGCGCCACTCAAGGGCAGGTTTCACACTTGTGGAATTGCTCGTGGTGATTGCCATCGTGGCGATCCTGGCTGGATTGCTCCTGCCTGCGATGGCTTCCGCCCGCCAGGCAGGCCAGCGCGCGGCTTGCATCTCCAACCTGCGCCAGATAGGGATCGCGATTCAGGTATATGCCAACGACTTTAACGGTTTGATCCCGTACGGCCCAAAAGCTCCTCCCTTCACCAGTCCAGCGAATTTCTATCCCTCCACCGGAGCCCCCACGAGTTTGATCTCGATGCAAAACGGTTCCCCGGCAGGCCTCGGCTTGATGCTCAAAGTTTATCTCGCTCATCAATCCCGCGTGCTCTTTTGCCCAGGCAGCGACAACGCAATCGATGCCGATGCCGAACTCGCCAAAGTCGGCATTACCCAGGCGCAGGGCGGTTATTATTACCGCCACGGCGGCAACACCCAACTGTTTGATGACCCCACCCGAGCAATTGTTCCGGAACATATTCGCCTGGAAAACTTAGGCCTGAACCGCCGCGGCGCTCCCATTCGCGCGCTTGCCATTGATACCCTGTTTCTTTGTCCGCCGGACCTCGCCACATTCGGGGTAAAACCCTTCACAAACCATAAACAGAAATTCGCATCAATCTTGTTTTCCGATGGATCAGCCCGCTCACAATGGAACGACGGCCGTTTCACCGTTGACGTGACTGACTTCGGCCAGGTCCGCCAGGCGTTTGATAAAATCCTCGGTGTGCTGGAAAACGCCGATGAAGTGCATTGATTCATCCTGTGCGCGCCACCTCGCTCGAATTTAATGTTGATGTTGCGGGTGCTCCCACCTCATCTTCAAACCCGAATTCCATGACTGCTCACAATTCCCATCCCCAGCGAACACGGGCCTTCACTCTGATCGAGCTGTTGGTCGTCATTGCAATTATCGCAATCCTCGCTGGCCTGCTGCTCCCGGCCTTAAGCAAAACGAAAGTGAAGGCGCAGTCGGTGTCGTGCATGAATAACGTCAAGCAACTCAGCCTGGCATGGACGATGTACACTGGCGATAACAACGAACGCTTCGTCAATAATCATGGCAAAGAGGAGACACGCGCATTCCGCAAAAATTGGGTCAATAATGTCATCGATTGGACCAACAACCCGGAAAACACAAATAACGCTTTCCTCACCGACGCCAAGCTCGGCCCTTACACCCACAGATCCACTGCCATCTTCAAATGCCCTTCCGACCGCGGCATCGCCGATAATGGCCCGCGAAATCGGACCATGTCGATGAACTCACTCGTGGGCGATCCAAGTGTCTTGATAGACAAGTTCAACCCCGCTTACGTCCAATTTCTCAAAAGCAGCGAACTGGTTAACCCAAGCAGCATCTTCGTCTTTCTCGACGAACATCCCGACACCATTAACGACGGCTTTTTCATGAACCAGTTCGATACGCTCAAGTGGGGAAACCTGCCCGGCTCATTTCACAATGGTGCAGCCAATCTCTCTTTCGCCGATGGACATACCGAGGAGCACCGATGGCAGGTCGCCGGGCCGACTGGCACCATTCGTCCACCTGTTCGCGGGGCCTTGGCCGCGGGCGTGGATGTGAACCCAGCCACCGATTTTATCTGGATGCGCGATCATTCCAGCGTCCTCAAGCAGCAGCCTTGAATCATCCCGCGGCGATTTTTCGCCCTGCTGCCCTCACCCGCTCCTGCAATTCCACAGGTTCAATCACCTTCGCATCTCCACCCCACGAGAGAATCCAGCGCTCAATCTCCACCAGGCTCGACAGGGTTAATTGCAGTTCCACTCCCCCATTTTCAATGTTCTTTAACTTTTGCGAGGGGTGCCATTTTTTCTCACGCACATAATCCGCCACACGATGGTTGAACTGGATCACCACCGGGATCTTCGCCGTGCCGGAATGGATGCCAAAGCTGTTCTGGAGCTGCTGATGGATGGAGAATTTCGGGTCTCGCTTAAATTGTTTCCCTGTCGGCTCAACCTTGAGCATCCGCGCCGGAACGAACGTCCGGATATCCTTCCGCAAATGATCAAAGGCAAAAAGAAACCACTCGCCATTCACATTCGCGAGGTGGTATGGATCGATCAATCGCTCCTCTGGCTCCGCTTGCCCAGGCTTTCGATATTGCAGTCGCAGTTGTACGCGCCGTGCTGTCGCCTGCGAAAGCACATCAAAAATCTTTAGATTCAGGATCGGCTCCGCGCTCGTCTTGAATGAAATCGAATCGTTCCAGCCACTTAAATTGAGCGAAATGCTGTCCGGCAAACTCTCACTCACTTTTTGAAACGCGCTCATCAGCGGTTTCTCAAAGCTGGTGCCACGATATTGCTGAAGCGCCTTTTCAGCCACCACCATAGCGAAGAGTTCCCCCTATGAGATGACCATCGAGGGAAACGAAGTTACCGGCCGGGTATAAACATATCCGAAATTTTTTTCGTCATATTCAATCGGCAATTCCAGCCGGTCTCGCATGAATTCTATGTCCCGTGCAATCGAGCGGCTGCTCACCTCCAACTCGCGCCCCAGCTTCACCGCGTTCGGCAATTCGCCAGCCTGGATCGCCGCATGGATTTTCAGCATCCGCTGCAACGGCGGCCGGGCACGAAGTTCTCGACGTGGGGCGGGACGGGCGCGCTTGGGCATAAAAAAAGGTCAGCGAATGCCGACCTTTTCGCAATGAAATTGAGCTCTGGTTAGACCAGCTTTGAAAGTAACTCGTCGTTGGTCTTATTCTTCTTGCAGGCAGCGACAAGAGTCTCCAACGCTTCGATCGGATTTAAATCCACCAAAGTGCGGCGCAGCTTGCGAATGGCTTCCAAATGTTTGCCGGCAAAAAGTTTCTCCTCCTTGCGCGTCCCGCTCTTCGGAATATCAATGGCAGGGAACAAACGCCGGTCAGAAAGCTTCCGGTCAAGGATCAACTCCATGTTACCCGTGCCCTTGAATTCCTGGAAAATCAGCTCGTCCATCCGCGACCCGGTATCCACCAGCGCCGTCGCAATGATCGTCAG
>JBQCGE010000205.1:0-2953 GCA_051955955.1 Verrucomicrobiota bacterium | reverse complement strand
TCGGGATAGGCAGCGCTGAATTCGTGCAGGTTGGCGAAGCCGGGGATCACGATGCGCTCGGACGCGGGTGCGGGACAGCGACTGTCGCGCGAGACGATCTCTTCCACGCGGTTTTTATAATCAGCAGGTGAAGTGCGAGGGGCGTTGGGTTGAAATTCGGCATGGTAAAAAAACTCGCGGGCAGCGCGAACCATTGGAAAGCAGTGGTGATAATAAGTGGGGGCTGGCTCCCTTTTTTGGGATTGCATTTCACCCTTGGCGTCCGGGAGGTAAACCCACACGAGTTCATTGCTGTAAGCGAAACCGTCGGTGCGGGGGTTGAAGGTGGTTTTTTGTGCTGGACCGTTTTTGCAGGTGGCACAACCAGCAAGCAGCCAACTCGCAAAAAACGCGAGCGGCAGGAGGATAGATTTTTTCAAGCGGAAATGAGTTCTCATCCGGGAGGCCAACCCAATTTCCTGCCGCCGAGGATGTGCATGTGCAAGTGGGGAACGGCTTCGCCGGCGTCCGGGCCGTTATTGATGACGAGACGGTATCCGGTCGATTTCAGGCCGAGAGACTCGGCGACAGAAGCGGCCTTCAGGATGAGGTGGCCGAGCAACTCCTTGTCCGCCGGGGTGGCTTCAGCGATTCGGGGGATTGGTTTGCGAGGAACGATTAAGACGTGGGTGGGGGCACCGGGATTGATATCGCGAAAGGCGAGCACCTGGTCATCTTCATAAACAATGTTCGCGGGAACTTCTCGCGCGGCAATTTTTTCGAACAAAGTTTTGCTCATGCCTTTTTTTCGGATGCGGAGAGAATCCGGGCAAGAGAAAAGAGCGGGTAATTTGTTCGGGCGGGGGCGCCGGAACGGGACAGCCGCGGCGGCTGTTTTACCCTGGGGGTTATTTGACGACGAGTGCGGGCGAGCTTTCGCGGTTTTCGCGGGTGAGGCATTCCCGCAGGAAATCGACAATTTGGTCGCTCAAGGCATCACAGCGGTGGCACCAGCGCTTTCTGCCAACGAGCATTTTAACACTGGGGCGGAGGCCCTGGAAGCTAAGGACATCGAGGCCGCTTTCAAAGTGGCGATGAAATTCAGTCCGAAGATTCTGGAAAAAGCCGAGTTCGAAATCATTGCTCCGACTGGCGATTTCCTCCAGGTCGGCGACGGCGACGGAGACTTCGCGAGCTTCATTGGCCGTGGCGCTGACTTCGTAGCCGAAGCTGTTCAGGACTTTTTCGAGTGCCCTGGAAAATTCCCCGACTGAAACGGTTTCCTGCTTCAGCTCCTGTTTGAAATAATGAACGACTGCCGCTGCTGCCTGGCGGACTGTTTCCTGGTCCAGGACGGATGAGGCTTCCCCTATCAATTCAATCGTCACGCTTTCGGCTGAGCAGGGAATCAATTCGCCCTGCGACGTTTGGAATATCAGGTAATCAGGGTGTAGCTGTATCATTCTGTTCCTCCAGTTTTTTCACCTCGTGAATGAACTCCTTGGGTTCCTCGAACCGCCGGTAGACGCTGGCGTATCGCACATAGGCGATCTGGTCGATGCCGCGCAGGGCCTCCATGACGCGTTCACCGATGGCCATGGAAGGAACTTCGCGATCATCCGTCTCGCCGATCTCCTGCGTGATCTGGTCGGCGATATCTTCAATGGTTTGGGGGCTGACTGGCCGTTTGCGGCAGGCGATGCGAAGGCTGAGGAGGAGTTTTTCACGGGAGAAGGGTTCACGACGATCATCCCGTTTCACCACGGTAATCGCTTCATTTTCGATTTCCTCGTAAGTGGTGAAACGATGGCCACAACTGAGGCATTCGCGACGTCTGCGGATGGTCTGCCCTTCACGCGAAGTGCGTGAATCGATCACCTTATCTTCCTGGCAGCCACATTTGCTACATCGCATATACTTTCTGCTGTGGTAACTCACTACTACACCACTATATGTTGTAGAGTCAACGAGGATTTTTCAGCATCTTTCCGACCTCCACTTCAGGAAGGCATCCCCTGTGAAATGAAGAAGAGCAGGTCGATGTTCCCGACAGGAGTTTTAATATATGCGTCAATCAATTCGAATCAGTCTTGTGGGTGTAATAGCTGCGTCACTGATGGGGTGCAGCAATTTACCGGGAAGTCCGAAACAACAAGGGGCAGTAGCGGGGGGAGCTTCAGGTGCGGCGATTGGAGCTGCCGTTGCCCATAATAATCGAGCTCTGGGCGCGATCATTGGTGGTGCCGTGGGGGCAGCAGGCGGTTACGTGATCGGCGCGAACAAGGATAAGATTTTCGGGAGCGACAGCAAGGATACCGACGTCCAACAGGCGGAAACAAAGTCACAAACCAATCCAGCAACACCGGAAGAAGCGAAAACAGCGACTACCGCGGATATCAACAGCGATGGATTTGTGACGCTGGATGAAGTGGTGGCGATGAAGAACGCCGGACTGGATGACACGCAAATGATCGACCGCCTGAAAGCGACGAAACAAGTCTTTAACCTGAGCGATGAGCAGAAGAAATATTTAACGGACCGCGGGCTCAGCCAATCAGTTGTGGATCAGATGGCGACTTTGAATCAGAATTTGCAGGATCGTCCTGCGGACACGGTCATCAGCAAGCCGCCGCTTTGATTCCAATTCGCAAAGATTCATTCAGTCTTTTTCACAGCTCGTTTCCAGATGGGAATGAGCTTTTTCATTTCGTCGATGACGAACTGGCAGGCCGCGAAGGCTTCGCCACGATGAGGAGCAGTGACTTCCACCCAGAGTGAAGGCTGATTGACCGGCACCACGCCAATGCGATGGACGAGCCGAATACTTTCGATGGGCCATTGCTTTTCGGCTGCGTCAAAAATCAGATTGAACTGGTGGACGGCCATCGGCTCGAAAGCTTCGTAGTCGAGAGCTGCGATCTCACCTTCTCCCTCGCGCTCGCGGACTGTCCCGAGAAAATAAATGACCGCGCCA
>JBQCGE010000204.1:0-6915 GCA_051955955.1 Verrucomicrobiota bacterium | reverse complement strand
GCTATTTCCAGAGCACCGTTAGCAGGACGAGACTGCTCGTAGATAACTGCGGCAGCTTCGCGGTAGTCCGGATCTACAATATAATCAGCTTGAGGGCCAGCGACAGGTGAATATTCCAAGTGAATACCTACTGTTTCCATGGGTTCGTTGTAAGAGCCGATGCCGGTGATCGGTGTTACTGGGAGGTTGAACGCGGTCTGCCCGGCAGGGATTGTTATTGGAACAAGCGGGCCAGTTGCATTGGTAAATGGGAAAACCTGATAATCGAAGCCAAATTGCGCAGTGCCATGAAAGGAGAGAAAAACTGTCAGGGGATTATTTGTAGGGCCTTCGCGGAATATTGTGAAAATGGCGGGGTCAATCGCGGGTAGCGGACCGAAAAACTCGGTGGCTTCAGGATCGGTGGCGACAATTCGAACAACCGTTTGATTCGTCTTTGGCAGGACTCGGATGTGGACGGGTTCTGAATAAGTCTTGTTCCCGGTGGAACCAATTCCGAGCGCACGAACGGTGTGAATGCCGGGAAGCGCATTTGACCAAATCATACTATGTTGCACAGGTGTAATGGCAGGCGCCGGCAAGAAGTTTAACGTGGAGACGCCAATCAAAACATTTGTTTCATAGAATTCGACTCGTGGCATATAACCCTGAGCATCGTATGCATCGGCGGTGATTAGGATCGGTTCCCCGAGCGCAAAACTGGCACCATCACTCGGCCGGGTGATTACTACAGTGCCATTCGTGACCTGAGCCAGTGTTGTGATTTGAAGAAGAGTTGCAAGTACACCCAATGAAAATACTTGCCTGAAAAAACGAAGGGATTTTTTCATACCTGCCAATTTCTTAGCATTAATAATACCAAATGAATTGCATAAGAGGCAAGACCCCTCGTCGCAATGTCTCAATTTAGATAAAGTGACCCTTGAGGATCAGAGTTTCATTTTTTCATCCATTGATAAATAAACATTCCGTTCGCGTGGAACTCCTGGGGAAGCAGTTCGAGCCCCTGGGAAAGAGAGCGAGGGGTAATCGGATTAACCGTGTTTAAAGGCGTAAACTCCGGGTGTTTGGCGCTGAAGGCGTTTGCTGTATCCCATGTTTCCGCTTGCGCGAGGGTGCATACTGAATAGATGAGGCGCCCCCCGCTTTTCACTGAAGGTGCGACTTGATCCAGAAGGGTGCGTTGAATTTCTGCCAGCTTCTCAATATCCGCGCGAGTTGTGGTCCACCGTGCGTGAGGATTGCGCGCCCATGTGCCAATTCCGCTACAGGGGGCATCGACCAGAATTCCATCGAACATTCCCTTGACTGGGAGGTTGCCGGGATTCAGCCATGCTTTAGTGCGGTAATTAAATAGCTGAGCGCGTCCGGCGCGCTTTTTTAAGATCTTAAGGCGCCATTCGGCCGGATCGGTAGCCCATACGAGTCCTTTATTCTGCATCTGATCGCAGAGATGAAGGAGTTTACCTCCTTCACCCGCACAGGCGTCCCACCAGGTTTGTCCAGGAGTGGGTGCACAGATCAAACCCACCAACTGAGAACTTAAATCCTGAATTTCGAATGCGCCTTCGTGAAACTGGGTTGTGGAATAAAGATCCCGCTCTCCCTGGTACCAAATTGCATCTGAGACAGCAGGGTAGGGGATTATGGCATCACCAAGCTCCCGCGCGATGAGACGACCTGTCCCCGGTTTAGCACGGAGCCAGAGGCGAGGTTCACGTTGGAGTTCACGGACGAAATCAATTGTCACGTTCATGACATCATGAGCCCAGGCGGGAACGGCTTTGGAGAGTAATTCCGCATCATCAAAGGATTCAGGATGATCGTTGAATCGATGCTGCAACTCTTTTGCCTGGGTGAGTTGCACGGGCAGAGGCCGGTCAGCATCGAGCCAGGGTAGCCAGCGGAAGTAGCGGAACACAGACGCGCTGATGGCCCGCTTGTCTTCATTGCTGATGTGCGAGCGCGCGAGCACCTGCCGCAAAGCAGCATCGGCAGGTTTGCTCCGGGCAATCTCAATGATTTGATCGATCAGGCTGGATGATTCGGGTTGCGCGCGTTTCACGTGAATAAAAGAATGGCTCAACTCAGTTGAATTAGAAAGCGTGGTGCAAAAAAATAAGCGGGCCATAATTTACAGCCCGCTTCCTTGTGACTGACTTTAAGTTATTGCGTAAACGCTGGCAGTTTCACGATCTTGCCGCCTTGCAGGGCGGATTCATGGGCGCACAAGCCAACACAAGTCCAGTTGGCGGATTGACGCGCATTTGGCCATGGATCGCGATCCTCAGCCAATGCAGTGACGAACTCATGCGCGAGGTGCGGGTGCGAACCGCCGTGGCCAGCTCCCTGGGTGAAACTGAGATGGGTCTTTTTGCCGAGGTCGTAAACACCTTTGGTGGTGAATTGCCGGATAGGCGCGGGCAGACGCCTGGCGAAGTCGGGAGCTTTGACGAGCTTCGGGATTTTATGTTCTGGAAGCTTGGCGCGATGCATTACTAGCGGTTCATGCTCTATCAACGGCCACTCGATCGAGACTTTTGATCCGTAAACATCGATGCTCTCGCGATATTGCCGCGCGACATCAAAGAGAGAGCGATAAATGCGCGCGCTCACGTCGGAATCCTTGAACTTGATATGGGTGCTTTCGATCGCGAATGGTGAATTGTATTTGCTGATCAATTCCTTGCGAATCGTGCCGGAACCGAAGCAGGAAACGTATTCGGCCGTGAGATTGGCCATGCCACAAACTGGTCCGACACAATGTGTGGCGTACCACATTGGAGGCAGTCCCGGCCAGTAATTCGGCCAGCCATCCATATCCTGCTGATGGCTTGCCTGGAGGAATTGAAGTTTGCCGAGCGTGCCCTTGTCGTAGAGTTCCTTCATGTAAAGAAACTCACGCGCATACACGACCGTTTCCATCATCATGTATTTGAGGCCGGTTTTCTTTTGGAGATCGACGATCTTTTTGCAGTCCTCAATGCTGGTCGCCATGGGAACCGTGCAGGCGACATGCTTGCCAGCTTTTAAGGCTTCAATGGACATCCAGGCATGGTCAGGGATGGGGGAGTTGATGTGCACCGCGTCAACGGCCGGATCTTTCAGCAGTTCGCGATAATCGCTATATCGCTTATCTACGCCAAACGCATTCCCGATGGTATCCAGCTTTTTCGGGTCACGCTGGCAAATTGCGTACATGTTCGCATTTGGATGGCGCTGATAAATGGGAATGAACTCCGCGCCAAAGCCCAACCCGACTATGGCAATGTTAATTTTTTTCGGCATAAATTTTCGTTAACGAAACTCAGAAAAGGCAAATTGGGCAAGCAATTCCTGCTCACCACGATTGAAAAAGATTATGTTCGCGGCAATCGCGATCCGGGTTAGCGCGTAAAGGAACTGGCGAAATCGGAATCGGTCGTTTTCACGACCTGTTTAACGAACCGGGAGTTTTGAATTTTTTCTTCCAGTGCCTTTTCATAAGCGGCTGAATCCAGCGGAAGCGAAACCGTCTGACTGGTCCACGTGGAATAAAGAGCAGCATTTGCGAACTCCACTGAATTCATTCCTTCGGCTCCGGGTGCGATCAGAGGCACACCATCGAGAATCGCATCTACAAAATTTTGCATGACCGTTGCGTGTTGAGCGGGGCTGTTATCGACCGGGATTTCGATATTCCAAAGGTCTGGCCGGGCAAATCCCGTTTTCGCAGTTTTGCTGAAATCGCGCATGCCTGTTTCATTTCGATTAAAGGTCAATTTGCCCGATTCCAAAACAATGCGCCCGCGATCTCCGCAAACCTCGAACCGATTTGTGCCGGGGGATTCCCCCGTGCTCGTGATAAAAACCCCGGTGGAACCGTTTGGATATTCCATGAAGACCGTAACATTATCTTCCACTTCAATATTGTGATAACGCCCGAACTGGCAGAACGCACGAATGCAAATCGGCATGCCAACGAGCCATTGGAGCAGGTCAATTTGATGGGGGCATTGGTTGAGCAATGCGCCGCCACCTTCTCCTTTCCATGTGGCGCGCCATCCACCGCTGGCGTAGTAAGCCTCGGTTCGAAACCAATCTGTAATGATCCAGTTGACGCGAACGATTTGGCCGAGTTCGCCGGTATCGATCAGCTTCTTTAGCTTTTGGTAACGCGGTTCCGTCCGGAGCTGAAACATTGCGGCGAAAACCTTTCCGCTTTTTTCTGCAGCGCGGATCAGTCGTTCGCAATCCGCTTTGTGCACCGAGATCGGTTTTTCGACGATGACGTGAAGGCCTTTTTCGAAAGCTCGGATGCCGAGTGTAGTATGGGAATAATGCGGGGTGGCGATTAAAACGGCGTCAACCACGCCGGAATCAATTAACTTTTCTCCCGAGTCAAAAGCTTTTACTCCTTTGAATTTCTCCATTTTTGCGGGATCGGAACTTGCGAGGGCAGTCAATTCGCAGCGGTTTACCTTCCCTTCGGAAAGATAATTCGCATGGTATTTGCCCATGTTCCCCAGGCCAATAATCCCTATGCGGACCTTCTTCATGGCAGATGTAATGGATTCCTACTTGGCGGAAGGGGAGTTGCTGAATATCTCCTTCACCAACTCATCCGCATGATAAACTCTGGATAGGGCTTCAGTGATCGATTTTGAATGCACACTGACGGCGCGCGCCTTTTGATCCGTGTAAATAAAATCGAGAACGAGTGAGTAAATATTCCCGTCGAAAATAATTCCTACAAACTCAGCCTTTTTATTCAGGACCGGACTGCCGGAATTGCCGCCAATAATGTCAGCAGTCGAAACGAAGTTATAAGGAGTCTTCAGATTGAGCTGATCTTTAGCTGTGACCCACGATTTTGGCAGATTGAATGGGGGTTGATTGTCATGTTGAGCAGAGCGCTCATATAGGCCTGCGAAATCCGTTTCAAATGGAATTTGCTTTCCATTCTCCTCGTATCCCCTGGCCTGTCCAAACGCTAGGCGGAGAGTAAAAGTGGCGTCGGGATAAGTGCTGGTTCCCTGCACTTTGAATTTCGCCTGGGCGAGCTGGCCGTAAGCCTGCCGCTTGATTTCGTCTTCGGCTTCAATGGTTTTGCGCACGGCGCGGGCTGGATCATCCACAAGCAGAACCAACTGTATCATGGGGTCGGAAGATTTTTCGAACGCGGTGGGCTCCTGCTCGTAAAGTTTTTTGCGATCCGCAACTTCCTTTACTTTGGTCCCGGCAATCAATTCGGCGGCGCGTTCCCGCGGCGATTTTCCTGCAAGGATCTTCTGTGTGAGAGGATTTTCAAACCCGAGTTTGCCCGCCATGAAAGTGAGGGAGTGTGCCAGTTTCGCCTGCTCCAGATCGTCATAGATCGGCTCGGTGCTGAAGAGTTGCAACTCCATCGACTCGCGAGCGGACTCCCGAAATTCGCGGAGGCGTTCACCATTTGGTTTGGACCGCTCCTGCGCGGCCCGAACAAGGGTCCTTGCGATGCCAAAATATTGCGAATTAAAGGCAATACCGCCTTCCAGCATATTATATTCGAGCACGTTCTGTTCGATGACTTTCTGCGCCTGGGCAATTTTGTCATATGCGGCGAGCGCATCCTTGAACTCGGCTGATTTTTTGAAAGCCGCTTTAAGCCGATCCTCCTCCGCTTTTTTCTTTTGCATCAGTTCAGGATCGAGCAAACCGGCAAGGCCACCTTCACGAGCTTTGCGGCTATTTTGCACGCCGAAGAGATCTTCGCGGGCCCGCCGGGCGTTTTCCTGGCTTTCCGCGCTGAAGACACTGAGCATTACTTCACGCGCATGGAGAACTTCCATGGTGAAGGGGAACTGCACATCGCGCTTATAGGCCAACTCATCCATTGTGAGTGATCGGCTGGTCCGGCCCGGATGACCGGAAACGAAGACCAGTTCATTTTCGCTCGGGCCATTCGCGCTCCATTTTAAGTAATGCTCGATTTTAGCGGGTTTGCCATTTTCGTAGGCGCGAAAGAAGCAGATATCGAGATCGTAACGCGGATATTCAAAATTATCGGGGTCACCACCGAAGAAAGCCGCTTGCTGTTCCGGGGCGAAAACAAGGCGGACATCGGTGTATTTTTTGAACCGGTAGAGGTGATATTTGCCGCCCTGGAACAAGGTGACGACGTCACTGCGCAGGCCGGTTTTGTCGAGCGATTCCTTTTCAATTTCGGCCATGATCGCACGGCGGGCGGCGAAGGCACTTGCGGCATCCATGCCGGGTTTGACCGCCGCGTTCACGCGTTCGGTCACATCCTCAATGCTCATGAGAACGTTTAGTTCCAGATCGTGGCAACGGAGTTCTTCATCACGCGTGCGAGCGTAATAGCCATCGTGTAAATAATTGTGCTCCTCGGAACTGAGCTTCTGGAGGCAATCAGCTCCCACGTGATGATTTGAAAGAACAAGACCCTCGGGCGATACAAAAGAGCCAGAGCCGCCACTGTTGAATCGCACGGAGGATTTCTGGACATGCTCCAGCCACTCGTCAGTGGGATTGAAACCGTATTTTTCCTGGAGTATTTTGCGGGGCGGATCGTTGAAGAGCCACATTCCCTCATCTGAATAAGTGCCTGGTGTGCTAAGCATTGCTAAAATCAGTCCCGCGGTTTTAAACTGGCGTTTCAGTTTCATTTTTCCTCCTATTCCGTGCAGGTTAAGAATGGGAAGATGTTACGGGGAAAGGGAGCGTTTGTCATCTAAAACGGAGCCCTGGTGCCCACCGGAATTGAGTTTGAAGTAGATCAACCCCGGTCACGAGCTGCAGAACTGAGTCTCTTAGTCAGTGGAGCCCTATTACGCTGACATTTGCATTTTCACAAAGGAATTGACTCGCTCTTGCGCTGGGTGAACCGGCGCCAGTGAGTGTAGCCGGAGGCGCGGGCCAGTTGGATGGCTTCGG